>DOWQ01000168.1 GCA_003519485.1 Streptomyces sp.
CTTAGTTGGCTCAACATCACCCACAAGGGCGCGCAGCACATCGTGGGCCAATGAGATCGTTCATGCGTCAGGTCGTGGCCTTTACTCTACGTCTGCGTCATTCCGCGGAGCGGGGCGTTGCCGCGTTCCTGACTGAGCCCGGTGGAAGCGATGGTCTGCGCTCACTGCTCCGGGCGGCCCGCCGCTTGCTGCCGGGCGCCCACGGAATGTCGGACGCGACAGTGCTGGCGCTCGTAGGTTTCGGGAGTAGGGAGTGAGCCCGCTCCTGAGCAGGGTGCGGCCTCTGGCCTGCGTTGGGCCCCTGGGCCCATGCGCGGCGCTACGTGCTGTTGCTAGCGTTCGGCGGACAGTCCCTGCCGGAGTGTGACGTGCCGGTGGCGAGAAATGAACAGGTCAGGAGTGGGTTTCAGGATTATGGTGCGTACTGCACGGAGGATACGGCGCATCGCGGCGGCTGCGGCTGTGGTGGCGATGGGTTTCACCGCTGCGTGCGGCGGGTCTTCGTCGGACGAGGTGAATTCCGCGGACAAGCCGAAGCAGGAGTCCTCTTCGCAAGCGCCCGCAGATTCTCCCTCGGAGTCTGTTTCGACGACACCGGCGGAGGGCCAGAAGGCCACAATGAGGACGCTGTCCAAGCAAGAGCTCGACGAGGCCGCCCTGGCCAATGGCGATGCGCAGGGGTATGTGGTCACCGAAATGCCCGGTTCCCCTCCCGGCGGAGAGAAGGCGGACAAGGCCGAGTGCCGTCCGATCGCTGCGGTGATAAGTGGTAAGCCGGAGCCTGTTGCGGCCGCGTCGGTCTATCGGCAGATCGTCGGGGGCAAGGACGATCAACAGGTTGTGACCGAGTTCCTCACCGCGCACAAGCCGGCGGACGCGCAGAAGGTGCTCGCCGACCTGCGCGCGGCGATCAAGGCTTGCGCGGGTGGTTTCACTACCCGGACCGGCGATGGCCCCTCCCAGTACTCCGGGGTCAAGGAACTGACCGCGCCGGAGGCCGGGGACGACGCACTCGCTTATCAGGTGACGGGAAGCCTCGAAGGCGACTCCGTGCCGCTGGTCTTCCATGTGGTGCGGTCCGGGGCCACGGTCGCCATCTTCTACACAGCGAATCTCGTGGACGCCAAGACCCCCGAGATCCCGGTTGCGGTGGTCACGGCACAGGCCGACAAGTTGAAGTAGCCGACTTTGGCACCTGTTCAGGACAGTGATTTGTACACGCCGCGGCTGAACATCAATCGCAAATAGGCCCATCCATGAGCATCTCCGGAGCCGACGCGGCGCGCGACGGTGCGCCCCCGTTTCAAGGTATGACGTAAATCGCATACAGGCCTGGGTTGTCGGCGGTCGCACGGCCGTTATCCGGGTGGTGAACCGGGCTCGCAACAGGTGGCATGTGGGCGAGGGCGTGTCCACTCCGTGAAGCAGCACCCGTTGGAAGGTGAGGATCTGTGAACGGCCCCACTCTGGTGACCGGCGCCACCGGCACGCTCGGCCGGGCCGTCGTACGGCGGCTGCTGGACGGTGCGCCCGGCGGCCGGCTCGCGGACGGCCGGCACGCCGTACGCGTGCTGAGCAGACGGCCACGCCCCGCCGGTGACGTACACCCGTACGACTGGGCAACCGGCGATCTGCGCAGCGGCGCGGGCATCGACGCGGCGGTCGCAGGGGCGGACGTCGTCATCCACTGCGCCACGACCAACGGCCGCCGGGACGTCGACGCGGCCCGCCGGCTGACCGAGGCAGTGGCCCGGCGGGGCGGTCCTGGTACGCATCTGCTGTACATCTCGATCGTCGGGATCGACCGGATTCCGCTCGGCTACTACCGCGCCAAGTTGGAGGCGGAACGCGTCATCGAGGCGTCCTCGGTGGGGTGGACGGTGCTGCGTACGACCCAATTCCACGATCTGATCGCCCGCATCGCTTCCGCGCAGCGTCGGCTGCCGGCGTCGGCGGCCGTCAGCGGGATGCGCTTTCAGCCGGTCGATGTGACGGAGGTGGCGGAACGGCTCATTGAACTGGCGAGCGGTTCCCCGGCCGGGCGCGTGCCGGACATGGGCGGGCCCGAGGTGCGGAGCCACGCCGAGCTGACCCGGAGCTGGCTGCGAACCACCGGCAGGCGGCGCGCTGTCCTGCCGCTTTGGCTGCCGGGGAAGGTCGGGGAGGCGCTGCGCGCGGGCGCGAATCTCGTGCCGACGGGGTCGTCCCCGGTGCCCGAGGTGCCGCCTTCAGCGGCCTCGGAGCCGCCGGTGGCAGGCCGGGACGGCGGGGGCGACGCGCCTGCCGGGCGGATCACGTTCGAGCAGTTCCTCGCGAGCGGTACGGCCGCCCGGCACGGCTCTCCCCGTGTTGAGCCGCAGTACGCCGCCGCACGCCGCCGGGGCGGGCGGCGCGGGCCGGGTGAACCCGGTGGACACCGGCTCCCGTAAGCGTCGACCGGCCCACCGCCGACCGACCGTCACCTCTGCCGCCCCCGTCAACCCAGCGACTCCAACAGGTCCCTAGCGTTTCCGCTGAGCCTCGGGGCGCCGTCCGCGCTGCGCGACTGGGTGCCGACGAGGTGCACCGGCGCGGTGCCCGTGCAGCTGATCGTCAGGTGCGAGAAGGTGCTGCCGGACAGCAGCCAGCGGGTGCCCTGGA
>DOWQ01000755.1:0-5526 GCA_003519485.1 Streptomyces sp.
GCTCGCACGCCGAGCCGTTCTACGAGAGCCTGCCGTCGACCACGGACCGGGCGTACATGGAGCTGAACAACGCGACGCACTTCACCCCGAACAGCGCCGACACCGAGATCGCGAAGTACAGCATTTCCTGGCTGAAGCGGTTCGTCGACGACGACACCCGCTTCGAGCAGTTCCTCTGCCCGCTGCCGGCGCGGGACAGCCAGATCCAGGAGTTCCGGGGCAACTGTCCGCACCGCTCCTGAGCTCTGGGTTCTGAGCTCCTGAGATCCTGAGCTCCTGACACCTACTCCGGGCGCCTGACCGGGCGCAGCGGGCCGCCCCGGCACGGATCGTCCGTGCCGGGGCGGCCTTCGCCGGGTGCGCGCGGCCTTCGCCGTACGTACGGCTGCGGCTCCGCGCCGTGCGTACGCCGCCGGTTCCGGCTACAGCTCCTGGATCCGGATGTTGCGGAACGAGATCACATCGGTGGTCCCGTGCACCTGGAGCCCGATGAACCCGTCCGCGTACTGGCGGCCCGAGGTGCCCGGGTCGTCGGAGCGGGCCGGGGTGAACTCGAGGCCGGGGTCGTTGTCGAAGACATTGAGCAGCACGCCGTTGCGATAGATCCAGTAGCGCTGGTCGACGACCCGGATCTCGTAGTCGTTCCAGGCTCCCTTCTCCGTCACGCCGGCTCCGTCGATGCCGACCTTGTCGAAGCCGTAGATCGAGCCGGTCTTGTACATGTCGCCGTCGGACCGGTCGAGGATCTGGTTCTCGTGGCCGTACTTGATGGCGACCCACTCGGGCCGGGACTCGCCGGGGTGCCAGTGCACGTCCGGGAAGCGAGTGAACACCCCGCTGTTGGCGCGGCCGGTGTCCGGCGCGTCGTCGCGGAACTGGAGCTTCAGCGAGAAGTCGCCGAACTGCCGCTCCGGGTACCAGAGCATGCCCATGCCGGACACGGACCGGCTGCTGGTCATGGAGCCGTCGCCGTTCAGCCCGAAGGCGCCGCCGCCGACGTGCTCCCAGTGCTCGAAGGACTGCTGCGAGCCGTCGAACAGCGTCCGGTAGCCGGTGTCCTTGCCGGGGGTGCCGATGCCGGACTCACGGGCGGCATCGGTGATGAGCCGGTGCTCACGCCGGTCGATGACGCCCTCGGTGCGCAGGTCGTCGGCGACCGCCTGGACGTGCTTGACGAAGTCCTGCCGGCCGTCCCAGGCCCGCTCGTCCTCGATCAGCTCGTTGATGGTGCAGCCGTCGCCGGTGACCCGGTTGGGTACGCCGGTGTCGACGGTGCCGACGATGACCGTCAGCCGGTTGTCCGACTCGGGGCAGTCCGGCTCCGTACCGCCCTCGCCCACGACCGTGAAGTCCGCGGCCTTGGCGGCGGCCGTGTTGCCGGCCCCGTCCGTGGCGCGGTATCGGACGATGTGGTCGCCCGCCCGGTCGACGACGACCGGCGCCGTGTAGTCGAGATATGGGCCGCCGTTGAGCGAGTACTGGATGCGTCGCACGCCGGATTCCGTGTCGGTGGCGGTCACCTTCACGGTCGCGGAGCCGACGTAGGCGCCGTCGGCGTTCCGCTCGCCCGACACCTCGGCCGAGGTCTCCGGCGCCGTCGTGTCCTGGGTGGCCGGCTCGGCGACCGTGAAGTCGACCGACCGCACCGCCGAGGTGTTGCCGGCCTTGTCCGTGGCTCGGTAGCTCAGCGTGTGATCGCCGACCTCGTCCACCGTCACGGGCGTCGAGTAGGGGGTGTACGCCCCGCCGTCCAGCGCGTATTCGACGGTGTCCACCCCGGAGCCCGGGTCGGTGGCCGACAGGGCCACCGTCGCGCCGCCGACGTAGTGCCCGTCGGAGTTCTGCTGCCCCGTCACCTCGGCGGACACCTCGGGGGCCGTGGTGTCCTCCTCGCCGCCTCCGCCGTCGGTGACGACGAGCGTCCCCTGCATGGCGCCGTGGCCGGGCATGGCGCAGTAGTAGCGGTACGTGCCCGGGGTGAGGTTGACCTCGGCGGTGTGCCGCCCTCCGTTGTCGTCGGAGGGGTTGGCCAGGATGTTGAGGTCGACGTCGGCGTTGTACTCCGACGGGTTGGAGTTGTCGAAGGTCAGCGTGTGCGGCATCCCGGTGGTGTTGCCGGTCGCCTCGCTGTTCTCGAAGACGATGGTCGCCGGGCCGGCCACCGCGGTGACCGGAGCCGTCTTGTAGCGGTTGATGTCGTTGTCCGCCGTCCAGGTCAGCACCTGGTCGGCGGCCGTGGCGGGCCGCTCCGGTTCCTTGCCGTACGCGGCCGGCGGCGCGGTCAGGCACAGCGCCGCCAGCAGCGCGGTCAGCAGCGCCGCGAGCGCGCGGCGCGGGCCGATGAGTCTGTGGTGCACGGTTGCTCCTCTCACCGGTCGCCACCGCCCTGGGCGGTCTTCGTGATCAGGTCGCCGGGCAGCGGGGTGGCCGGGCCGCCCCGGTAGGAGATCCGCCACAGCGCCGAGCGGTCGTCGGAGGTGAAGAACCCGCGGCCGTAGTCGAGGACGTAGAGCGCCCCGTCGGAGCCGAAGCGCCAGTCCATGAGGTTGCGGATGCCGTCGCTGCCGACCGGGATGATCTGGTCCAGGCTCTCGGCGTGCACGGGCAGGCCGCCCTTGGTGGCGGTGTCCGGGTCCATCTCGACCGCGTGCCGCGGCTGGTCGCCGTCGTAGAAGTCACCGACGAACCACTTGCCGTCCCAGTACTCCGGCCACTTGGCCGCGCTGTCGCTGCTGTCGTCGTGCCGGTAGACGGGGCCGTTCATCGACGCCTGGCCGCCGCCCCGGAGCCACGGCAGCAGGTAGCGGGCCTCGTCCTGCTCGTAGCTGGGGACGCCGTTGCCGTCGCGCGGATAGTCGGGGGCGCCGCCCTGCGGGGAGTACCAGATGTTGTTGGAGCGGGCCGGCGGGATGTTCACCAGGCCGTCGTTGTTGGGCGACTCGTTCTTGAGGTTGTCGCAGTCGTACCAGCCCAGCGGCTCGCTCGGGTCCGGCAGGTTGCGGTCCCGGTAGGGCTGCTTGTTGCCCATGCAGTACGGCCAGCCCTGGTTCCCGGCGCTGTCGATGGCGGCGAAGGTGTCGTACTTCGCGGGGCCCCAGACGGTGCTGGGGCCGGAGGCGTCCGGCCCCACCCAGCCGGCGTGCAGCGTGTCCGTCTCCGGGTCGACGGAGATACGGGACGGGTTCCGTACGCCCATCACGTAGATCTCGGCGCGGGTCTTGCCGCCGCCCTCCTCCTCTCCGGTGAAGAGGTTGTCCTCGGGGACGGTGTAGCTGCCGTCGTCCTCGGGGTGGATGCGCAGGATCTTGCCGTTGAGGTTGTTGGTGTTGCCGGCGGTGCGGCGGGCGTCGGCGAACGAGACGCCCTTGAAGTTCGGCTCCGGGTTGTTGCCGGAGTAGCCGCCGCTGAAGCCGGAGGAGTTGGTGTCGCCGGTGGCGATGTAGAGATTGTCCTTGGAGTCCCAGGCCATGCCGCCGCCGGCGTGGCAGCAGCTGTGGATCTGCACCGGCCAGGAGAGCAGGACCTTCTCGGAGGAGGTGTCGAGCCGGTTCGTCGCGTGGTCCAGGGTGAACCGGGAGACACGGCGCTCGGCCATGTGCGCGTCCCGGTCGATCTCGGAGTGCGGCGTGTAGTGCAGGTAGACCCAGCCGTTGTCGGCGAAGTCCGGGTCCAGCTCGATGCCGAGCAGGCCCTCCTCGTTCTTCACGAGCTCGCCGCCACCGCCCTTGTTGCCGAAGACCTCCAGCACGCCGGCGAGCTTCGCCTTGCCGGTGTCCGGGCTCCAGACGTGGACGGTGCCCATGCCGAGGCCGACGTCCGGGTCGTTCCAGTCGGTGATCACCGGGTCGTCGCGGTCGCCGCCGCCGCGGCCGATGTAGAACACCCGGCCGTCCCCGGCGGTGACGAGCCCGTGCGGCTCGCCGATCTGGTCGGCCTGCTGTGGGCTGTTGGGCTCGGTGATCCGCTCGGCCTCGTAGTTGGCGGTGATGGTGGCCTGGCAGTCGGCGCGGGAGAGCCGGCCGGCCCAGAGCAGGGCGCCGCGCAGATGGGTGCTCAGCCGGTCGTCCGCGAAGCTCTCCGCGGTGCCGCCCATGCCGGTGTAGAAGGACCGGCCGCCCTCGTAGTCGCGGCACCAGGAGATCGGGTGGTCCCAGCCGTTGGCGTCGGCGCCCGGCTCGTACGTGCGCTCGCGCACCCGGGCGACGGTGTGCACGTCGCCGGACGGGTTCGGCGCCCAGTTCAGCCAGACGTCCGAGCGGGTCCACTCCAGGGGCAGGTCGCGGGCGGCCGGGTGCTCGCGGTCGCCGACCTCCACGGTGGCCCGCTGCGCGGTGCCAGGGCTGTTCGCGGCGGGGCGGGTGCCGATCAGGCCGGTGAACCACGCCGACTGCGGTTCGGTGCGCGCGGCGTCGTACAGCCCGAGGAAGCCGCCGCCGGACTCGACATAGCCCCGGAAGCCGTCCTCCTGGGCGTTGTTGAGGACGTCACCGGGTGTCGAGAGGAAGACGACCGCGTTGTACTGGCCCAGCTTCTGGGTGGTGAAGACGCCCGCGTCGTCCGTGGCGTCGACCGTGAAGCGCTCCGCCTCCGGCCCCGCGCCGCCGATCCGCTCGATGGCCTCGATGCCGGCCTGCGTCCTGGCCGACGGCTCGCCGTCCGAGTCGTGGAAGACCAGGACCTTGACGTTCTTTCCGCCGGGCGCGGACTGGAGGGACGCTTGCGCGGTCCCCTGATCATCGGGGCGGGCCTCCGAAGCGGGGGCACCTCCCAGCATGGACACCGTCATGCCGAGAGCCAGCGCTGTTGTCGTCCAGGCGCGGCCCTTGCTCCACCCTCGTCTCCATGAGGTTCCTGACTGCGGATTCACCCGCATAGTTCGCTCACCCCTCTGCGGTAGCAACGACGCGCTAGAAGCTAGAGGCCTTTTGGCGAGTCGCCAATAGCTATGACCGGATCTCAACGAACTTTGTCCTGAGACTAGAAGAACTGTGCGGCGGCCATTACCTTGATGCCGTCCTCGGATCTGGCGGTACCGGCCAGGCAGTCCTTCCCGGACGCACTCGACGACCCGCAGGGATGGGAGAACGGATGACCGAGGTAGGCCCGGACAGATCGCGCCGCTTCTTCTCGCGGCGGTCATTCACCGGCGGCATCGCCGCCGCGGCACTCGCGACGCCCGCGGCGCTGGCGCCCACCGCGGCGACGGCCGCGCCGAGGGACAAGACGTCCGCCCCCGCCAAACCCGGCGGCGAGGTCCGCTATCTGACGCTCTACGCCGAGAACCTGCCCGACGGACAGCTCGGCTACGGGCTCAAGCCGGGCAAGGCGACCATCCCCGGCCCGCTCCTGGAGATGTACGAGGGCGACACCCTGCACATCGAGCTGGTCAACCTCGCGGACGTCGCCGCGAGCCTGCATGTGCACGGCGTCGACTACGAGTTCGGCAGCGACGGCACGGCGCTGAGCAAGAGCGCCGTGGAGCCGGGCGAGCGGCGCACCTACACCTGGAGCAGCCACGAGCCCGGC
>DOWQ01000755.1:5676-6886 GCA_003519485.1 Streptomyces sp.
TACCACACGTTCCATATGCACGGGCACCGCTGGGCCGACAACCGCACCGGCATGCTCAGCGGCCCGGACGACCAGTCGCGGGTCGTCGACACCAAGATCACGGGCCCGGCCGACTCGTTCGGCTTCCAGGTGATCGCGGGCGAGGGCGTGGGGCCCGGCGTGTGGATGTATCACTGCCACGTCCAGTTCCACTCCGACGGTGGCATGGCCGGAATCTTCCTCGTCCGCAACGCGGACGGCAGCCTTCCCGACGGCGCACAGGCCGCCCTCGACCGCTACCACGGGCACTAGCACGACGGAGACCACCCGCAGGGCCACTAGCACCCGGATGCGCGGGGCCGCCCCAGGCAACCGGGTTGAAACACGAGTGAAGGAGTAGGGATGGGCCGAAGAAGCCGATTGACATTACCTCACAACGGTCGCGCACGACCGAGATCACTGCGTCGCGCGACGATCCTGGTCACGAGCGCCACCCTGGCGCTCGGACTCTCTTCCATGCCCGCGCTGGGGGCGCCGGCAAAGCCCGAACAGCCCGGGAATTCCGGAAGCCAGGCAACCGCGAACGCGCCCGAAACGGGCAAGGACGCGGCGGGCGACGTGAACGTGCTGGTGTTCCACGGCCCGGCGGCCGAGCAGAACGATCCGGTCGTCAAGGCGACGGACGCCATCGAAGAACTGGGGGCGGCGAACGGATTCACCGTCGAGGAGTCCACGGATCCCGCCGTCTTCTCCGACAAGAACCTGGACAAGTACCGCGGAGTGGTCTTCCTTTCCGCCAAGGGCACCGAACTCACCACAGGCCAGGAGGACGCACTCGAGGGATACATCGAGGACGGCGGCGGATTCCTCGGTGTTCGTGACGCCGCGCGCGCACAGGAACGCTCCGAGTGGTTCACCGGCCTGATCGGCACCCGCCCGGTCGGTGCCCTTCCCGACCCGGAGGACGTCGCGGAGGTCACGGCGACCGGAGAGAACCCGCCGAACGAGATCGCGGCGAACCTCATCGACGATGACACCGCCACCAAGTGGCTGGCGTTCGACCCGACCGCCACGATCACTTTCAAGCTCGCCGAGCCCGCGGTCATCGTCCACTATGCACTGGCCTCCGCGAACGACGCCGACGCCAGGGACCCGAAGGACTGGACCCTGCAGGGCTCCCAGGACGGGCAGAACTGGACGGACCTGGACACCAGAGCCGGGGAGGACTTCC
>DOWQ01000467.1 GCA_003519485.1 Streptomyces sp.
GACCTGCTGCGCCGCGGCGCCCTCCGCGCCATCGTCGCACTGCCCGCCGGTGCCGCTCCGCCGTACGGCATCCCGCTGCACCTGTGGGTGCTGCGGCGGCCCGGTGCGGGCGGGCGGCCCTCGCCCCACCTGCTGCTCGCCGAGCAGCGGCCGTACGGCGAACGCTTCCGCCGCCTCGCCGAGTTCGAGGAGGCGCAGCGGCTCGTGGGCCGGCTCGGCGAACAGCTCGTGCAGGGCATGTACGACGGACTCACCGACGGCGCCCTGCCGCCGGAGTAGTACCCGGGAGCGTCTCCCGCCGGGCAGCGGTCACCGGGCCGGAGCGGGACAGTGGGCCCGGACCGGACGGGGTGGCCCGGACCGATCCGGACCGGAAAGTGGCCGGACCGGTGGGCCCGAAGCGGTATCCGGAGCGGCCCCGAAGCGGATCCGAACCCGCCCCCGACCGGACGCACCCGGCCCGTTCCCGCCCGCTCGGAGGGGCTGACGGGCCGGAAGTGATCGGATCGTAAGCCGGATCCGTGCAACCGGGACCCGGCTGTCACTGTCGATGTATACGCTCGACAACCTGCGGAATCTCCCGCACCGGTCACCCCAGGAGCAGCGATGTACGGCCCCGTTCCCGTGCCGCCGCGGCAGCGTCCGCCGTCCGGCGCGCTTGTGATCGTCGTGCGTGTGGTCCTTGTCGCGCTGACGTTGCTCAGTCTCGGCATGCTGGCGTGGGTCACCATGCTTCGGCTGGCGATCCTCCGGCGCAGGGCGCTGGACTGGGTCCTGTTCTGCGTGGTGCTGGTGCTGTCCGTCGTGCTCCTGGCGACCGTCGGAAGTTTCGCGCAGAAGGACTGGCGCACCGATGCCGCGATGGCCGCGCTGCTGATCATGGCGGCGGGCGTCGTCGCGCACTATCTGGTCGCGGACATCCGGCACTTCCAGCTCCTCCAGGCCCGGTCCGCCGTGCCCGGTGGTCCGTACGGGCCGGGGCAGGCGCCGACCGGGCCGTATCCGATGGCCGGCGGCGGTCCGCAGGGGCCGACCGGGCCGGGCTACGGCTATCCGCCGGCTGCCGGGCAGGTCCCGCCGCAGCCCGGCTTCCGGTCCGCCTTCCAGCCCCCGCCCCAGCAGCGGCAGACCCCGCCCCCGCCTTCCTCCGTACCCTCCCGGTACTCCCGGGCCGAGCCGTATCCGCAGGGCAGCCCACCGGGGCAGGCGCGGCCGCAGCGCATCGAGCGCGTCCGCGCCGAGCTGGACGAGCTCAGCGACTATCTCCGCCGGGAAGACGGCAACGACCGGTGAACGGCCGTGTCATCGCCGAGCGCTACGAGCTGTCGAACCTCATCGGCCGGGGCGGCATGGGCCAGGTGTGGATGGGCTACGACCAGCGGCTGGACCGCCGGGTCGCGGTGAAGCTGCTGCGCCCCGACCGGATGGCCGGGGCAGACGAGGCCGAGGAGATGCGCCGCCGCTTCGTCCGGGAGTGCCGGGTGACCGCCCAGGTCGACCACCCGGGCCTGGTGACCGTCCACGACGCCGGCAGCGACGACGAGGACCTCTATCTCGTCATGCAGCACATCAAGGGCGCGGACCTCTCCGACCATCTCGCCGAGCACGACCCCTACCCCTGGGAGTGGGCGGTGTCCGTGGCCGCCCAGCTGTGCGCGGCGCTGTCCGCCGTGCACACCGTGCCCATCGTGCACCGCGACCTCAAGCCGCGGAACGTCATGGTCCGGGAGGACGGCTCGGTGATCGTGCTCGACCTCGGGATCGCGACCGTCCTCGACACCGACACCACGCGCCTCACCCACACCGGCTCGCCGATCGGCAGCCCCGCCTATATGGCGCCCGAGCAGGCGATGGGCGGGGCCGTCGGCCCGTACACCGACCTCTACGCCCTCGGCGTGGTGCTGCACGAGCTGCTCAGCGGCGAGGTGCCCTTCCAGGCGTCCACCGCGCTCGGCGTCCTGCACCAGCATCTGTACGAGCCGCCGCTGCCGGTGCGCCAGTTGCGCCCCGAGGTACCCGGGCCGCTCGAGGCGCTGGTGCTGCGGCTGCTCACCAAGGACCCGCAGGACCGGCCCGCCGACGCCCAGGAGGTCTACCAGGCGCTGGCGCCGCTGCTGCCCGGTCGGGGCTCCGCGCCGAACACCGGTTCGTACGCGGGCTCGTACGCGGACTCGAGCACGGGTTCGTACGGGAGCTCGTACGCAGGTTCCCTCCCGGGTGCGCCTGCGGGCCCGGGCCCGTATCCGCAGGCGCATGGTCCGCTCGATCCCAGCCGCCCCTTCCTCCGCCCGCACGCTCCCTGGCCGGACCGCTCCGCCACGGCACCCGAGCCGGCGGCCCCGCCGATGCCCTCCGCGCCGCCCGCGGCCCGGCCCGCGCCCGCCGTGCTCGGGATCGCGGAGGCGATCGACGAGGTGAAGCGGCTGCTCGACGACGGCCGGCTCACCCAGGCCGTGGACATCCTCGGCGGCATCCTCCCGGCCGCCGCCGCGGAGCACGGCGAGCGCTCGCCCGTCGTGCGGACCCTGCGCAAGCAGTACGCCGCGACGCTCCTCGACGACGGCCAGTACCGGCGCGCGCTGCCCGAACTCCGCCGGCTCGCAGACGAACACGCGGCCGAGTCGGGACCGGCCGCCGCCCGCCAGTCGCTCCAGTTCCGCTACGAGGCCGCGCAGTGCCTCGAACAACTGGGTGACGCGGCGGCCGCGCTCGCCGAATACCGCGCCGTCATCCCGTACTTCGAGCAGTACGCCGCCACCGACCCCGGTCTGCCCCTGGAGGCCCGCTCCCGCGTGGGCGCCCTGCTGCACGCGATGGGCGCGTACCACGAGGCGTACGACACGCAGATGCGGCTCCTCGGCGACGCCGAGCGGTTGTACGGGCCGTATCACCCGATGGCCGTCGACCTGCGGCGGGTCCTCGACCGCCAGCGCCAGGTGCACGGCGGGGCCTGACCTCGCGGCGGCGGTGGCGGTCAGGGGCCGGCCCGGGGCCTCGGCGTGCTGCGGCTGTCGCCGAATCGTTGGCGGAAGCAGTGGCCCAAGTCATGCCGACTTGCCTAATATCGATCACCGCAAGGTCGATGCACCAGCGCACGATCACGCCAGGAGGTTCAATGCACCGCCGCAGGATCGCGCTCACCCTCACCGCCGCCGCTCTGGTCGCCGCGTCCCCGCTGCTCGCCGGGTGCGGCGCCGACGCGCATCCGGGTGCCGCGGCCGTGGTGGACGGCGACCGGATCACCGTGTCGCAGCTCCAGGAGCAGGTACGGGACGTTCGGGACGCCCAGCGCGAGTCGCCGCAGGCGGACCAGCTCGTCAAGGGCACCGGCCGGCTCAACCGGGCCACCCTCAACAGCATGATCTTCGACAAGGTGCTCGCGCGGGCCGCGAAGGACGCGGGGGTCTCCGCCAGCCGTGCGGACGTCCAGCAGGCGCGGTCGCAGGCCGAGCAGGCCGCCGGCGGCCCGGCGCGGCTGCGGGACATGTGGCTGCAGCAGTACGCCATCGGCCCGGACCAGCTGGAGGCCACGCTCCGCAACCAGGTCCTGATAGAGGGTCTCTCCGCGCGGCTCGGCGCCGACCGTAGCTCCCCGGAGGGCCAGCAGAAGGTCGTCGGGGCGCTCCAGCAGGCGTCCGGGGCGATGCAGGTCCGGGTCAACCCGCGCTACGGCTCCTGGGACGACGAGAAGGTGCTGCTCGGGGCCGTCGAGGAGCCCTGGCTGAAGCCGGCCGAGAAGACGCCGGAACCGGCGTAGCCGACGGCCCCCGGGCGGCCGGGCGGATCTTCCTCGCCGTCTCCGTACCGTCCGGTCATAGGGCCGTGTCGGAATTCAGGGCCGGGCGGTCTTCCGCTCCGGCCGACCGCCCGGGCCGCTGACCGTCGGGGCCGCCGACCGCCCGCGCCGCTGACCGTCGGGGCCCGACGCCTCCGTACCGTCCGGACTTCACGTCCTCGCGGATTGCCGGTCCGGCCGGTCCGTCGCCCGCACGCCTGTTCGCCCGCCCGCCCGGCTTCCGTTGCGGCTGCCGGGCGGGCTCCGGCGGCCGGTGCGTTACGTTCGGTCGCGTGAACGACGCAACCGCTACGCCCGGGGCCGGCGCCCCCGAATCCCCAGAGCCCGCGGCCCAGGGCCGCATCGTCCTGCTCACCAGCAGCCACCGGGTCGCCCCCGGGCTGCTGTCCTGGCCCGCCTGGCAGACGCTGCACGCCGCCGACCGCGTGCTGTGCGCCGACCCGGACCATCCGCAGCTGCCGTATCTGCGGGAGGCGGGCGTCGGGGGGCGGGCCGGGATCGAACACGTGTCCCCGACTGCCGAGGAGCTGGTCGGCGACTGCACCGGAGCCGCCCCGGAGGGTGACCGCGGGGGCGGCCGTACGGTCGTCGTCGTCCTGTCCGGCGAGGGCGACAGGCGGCTCACCGACGGGCTCTCCCGGCTCGCCGGCTCCGGGCGGGTGCGGATGCCGGATCTGGAGCTGCTGCCCGCCTCGTACGACCTGCCGGGCGCGCGGCTGCTCGACCTGGTCCAGGTCATGGACACCATCCGGGCGGAATGCCCGTGGAGCAGCCGGCAGACCAGCGAGGGCCTGGTCAAGTACGGGATCGAAGAGGCGTACGAGCTCGTCGAGGCCATCGAGTCCGGGGACCGGGAGGCGCTGCGCGAGGAGCTCGGGGACGTCCTGCTCCAGGTGGTCTTCCACGCCCGGATCGCCCAGGAGGACCCGGAGGAGCCGTTCTCGATCGACGATGTGGCGGGCACGATCGTGGAGAAGCTCATCCACCGCCATCCGCACGTGTTCGGTGACGAGACCGCCGAGACTCCCGAGGACGTCAAGGAGCACTGGCGGCGGACCAAGGCGGTCGAGAAGCGCCGCGACTCCGTGACGGAGGGCATTCCGACGGCCCAGCCCGCGCTGGCGCTGGCCGCCAAGCTCGCCTCCCGGGTCCGCGCGGCCGGTCTGGACGTGCCGCTGCCGGCGGCGGGCGACGGCGACGGCGTCGGGGAGGCGCTGCTGGCCCTCGCGGTACGGGCGGAGGCCGCCGGCACCGATCCGGAGTCCGCGCTGCGGGTGGCCGCCCGCGCCTACCGGGAAGCCATTCGAACGGTCGAACGGGCCGATTGACCCCTTCCGGCCCGGGTACCCGGCGGCCATGTACCTGCTGAGCTCGGAATTCGCGGTGGAACGGGATCACCTCGTGGGTCTCTTCCCGTTGCTCGTCGGTCTGCTCGTGGTGGCTGCCCTGGTCGGAGCGGTGTGGCTCGGGCGGCGGCTGAAGGCCCGGGAGCCCGGCCCGGTGAAGGAGCCGCAGACCCGCGGTGGTGCATGGCAGACCCGTGAGGAGTACGGCCACGAGACGGCCCCGGACCACGGGCCGGGGCACCAGGAGGCACTGGGCGACGGCTCCGTGCTGGAGGGTCACCACGATCATTCGCCCGAGCTGCACGCGGACGGCCGGCGCAGGCTCCCGTACGAGCTGGGGCCCTGGGAAGAGGAACGGGAAGAGGAAGAGGCCAGGGAGGGAGAGCCCGGGGCCGGCGGCCCGGCGGGCGAGAAGCCCGGGGGTCGGGGCGGGGGCCTGGAGGGCCCGCCGCCGGAGCGCCCGACCTGGGACCGCGGCGGCAGCGGCCACGGTACGGGCTGACGGACGG
>DOWQ01000151.1 GCA_003519485.1 Streptomyces sp.
GGCGGGGAGGGCCGGCACTGCCAGCGCGTCGTGCGCCAGGGCGCGGAGGTCCCGGTCGCCGCTGTCGAGCGCAAGCACGGTCGCCCCGGCCCGCCGCGCGTCGTGCACCCGTTCGAGCAGCGTCTCGCCCGGCCGGTCCGGGGTGACGACGAGCAGGGTCTCGCCCCGTCTGGCCGCCTCCAGCCGGCTCAGCCCGACCGCCAGGTGCGCGGGCTCTCCCGGCCGCACCCGGTGCCGTACGAGGGTGGGCGACAGCTGCGGGAGCCCGGACCAGGCCGCCTCGTCGTCGAGGTGGGCCGCCAGGTGCCAGGGCTCGTACTCCGCGCTGCCGACGAGCAGCAGCCCGCCGCCGTGCGGCTCGACGGAGGCGCGCAGTGATCCGGCGAAGCGGCGGGTGGCGTCGAGCCACTCGGTCCCGGCGAGCACCTCGCGCAGCAGTGCGACGCGTACGGCATCCATGGCGGGCATCCTGCACCCGCTCGGCGGCCGTCGTCCGCTGTTCACGGGAAGTTCGCCCGGATGTGCGGCGGTTGGCGGCGGGGTGAAGCGGCCCGGTCCCGTACCTTGACGCTCCCACAGGTGCTCCCTATGGTCGCGTGAAGGACAAGGGACGTCCTACGTCATGCGGTGCCGGGCGACCGGAGCCGCCCGGGCGGCCTGTGCGGTCTCGTACGCGACGGAGCACCGGGAGGCTCTCATGGCGTCAGGAGTCCCGCCCCGCGAGGAACGGGCAGCCCGCCGGGAACGCCCGGTCCGTGAGCCACGCGCAGCCCTTGATCGATCCCCGGCCCCCGAGCAACGCCCGGCCCCCGGCGAACCCCTGGCCCGCGAGCGACCCCCGGCGGCCCGTGAGCAACGCGGGACCCGCCCGTCCGGGCTTTCCCGCCCCGCTCCCGGGGGCCGTCGCCCGGCGAGGCGGCAGCGCAGCGTGTGCACCACGATCACCGTCCTCCGCACCCCCTGAAGGAGCCGGCATGAGCTCATACGGACCCGCTCGCCGAACCGTCCTCGGCGGAGCCGCCGCAGCCGCCGGTCTCGCACTCGCCGGGTGCGGTGACTCCGGCGACGACAGCGGTGGCAAGCCCGCCGGGCGCAAGAAGGGCGAGAAGATCACCCTGACCTTCTGGTCCTGGGTGCCCGGCATCGACAAGCCCGTCGACCTGTGGAACAAGGAGAACCCCGATGTCCAGGTCGCGCTGGAGAAGGTCTCCGCCGTCAACGGCGCGCAGTACGCCAAGATGCACGCCGCCATCAAGGCCGGCAACGCTCCCGACCTCGGGCAGATCGAATACGCCGTCGTGCCCAGCTTCCTCCTCGACGGCGGCCTCACCGACCTCACCGAACACGGCGCGGCCCGGCACCGGGACAAGTTCGTCGGCTGGCAGTGGCAGCAGTCGGTGTTCGACGAGGGCGTGTACGCGGTCCCGCAGGACTCCGGGCCGATGGGCCTCTTCCTGCGCCAGGACCTCTTCGACGACTGGGGCATCGACACCCCCGTGACCTGGGGCGACTACGAGGCCGCCGCCAAGGCGATCCGTAAGCGCGGCGCCTGGATCGAGACCTTCTCGGCCACCAACGGCAACCGGTTCGCCGGCTACGCCTGGCAGGCCGGCGCCCGCTGGTTCGACACCAGCGGCGACCGCTGGATCGTGCACATCGACGACGAGCCCACCCTGCGGGTCGCCGACTACTGGGAGGCCCTGGTCCGGCAGAAGCTGGTCAGGACCGTCGCGGACCGGCAGAACGCCTGGTACAAGGACGTGCAGTCCGGTGACATCGTGTCCTGGGTCGGCGCCAGCTGGGGCGACGCCCTGCTCACCGGCAACGCCCCGGGCACCGCCGGGAAGTGGCGGGTCGCCCCGCTGCCCCAGTGGAAGAAGGGGGAGAACGCCCAAGCCAACTGGGGCGGTTCCACCACCGCGGTCTTCAAGGACTCCCGCTATCCCGAGGACGCCCTGGCCTTCGCCGTCTGGCTCAACTCCGACCCCGACTCCGTCAAGCTGCTGATCCAGGGCGGCTACGGCTTCCCCAGCGCCAAGGCCGGCTTCACCGCCGCGGATCTGGAGGGTCGCAAGGACTTCTTCGGCGGCCAGAACTACAGCCAGGTCTTCCGGGAGGCCGGCCGGGCCGTCGACACCAGCTGGAAGTGGGGCCCGGCCGTCGACACCCTCTACCAGCGGCTGGGCGACGCCTTCACCGAGGCCATCACCGGCGGCGGCTCGTTCCGCGGCGCGCTCGCGAAGGTCCAGGAACAGACCCTCGCCGACCTCAAGGGCAAGGGACTCCAGGCGGAGGCCGGGTGAGGGTGCGACGGCTCACCCGGGGCGAGGCGCGCAACGCCCGCGCCGCCACCGGCTTCCTGCTGCCGTTCCTCGCCCTCTTCCTGCTCTGCTTCATCGCGCCGATCTGCTACGCGGTGTACGAGAGCCTGTTCCGGGTGGAACGGTCGGGCCCGCTGGGCCTCGGCAGCGGCGCCACCGAGGTCTTCACCGGCCTAGACAACTACCGGCGGGCGCTGAAGGACGACGGCTTCACCGCCGGATTCGGCCGGGTGCTGCTCTTCGGCGCCGTACAGATCCCGGTGATGATCGCGCTGGCCACCGGGCTCGCGCTGCTGCTGGAGGCCGCCTCCGCCCGCTGGGTCGGCTTCTTCCGTACGGCCTTCTTCCTGCCGTACGGGGTGCCGGGCGTCATCGCCTCCATTCTGTGGGGCTTCCTGTACGTGCCGGGGATCAGCCCGTTCGTGGAGATGGCCGGCTCGGCCGGCTGGGAGGTCGACTTCCTCTCCGACGGCACCGTGCTCTGGTCCATCGCCAACATCGTCACCTGGCAGTTCACCGGCTACAACATGCTCGTACTGATCGCCCAGCTCAAGGCCGTACCGGTCGAGCTGTACGAGGCCGCGCGCGTCGACGGCGCGGACGCCTGGCAGGTCGTCCGGCACATCAAGCTCCCGCTGATCCGGCCCGCGCTCGTCCTCACCACCGTCTTCAGCATCATCGGCACCCTCCAGCTGTTCTCCGAACCCCTGGTGCTGCGGCCGCTCTCCAACGCCATCGACTCCGGATACACGCCCAACCTGCACGCCTACAACGAGGCGTTCACGGGCAACAACCAGCACGCGGCGGCGGCCGAGGCGGTCCTGCTGGCGCTCGTCGCCTGCGTGCTGTCCTTCGGCTTCCTGCGGCTCGTCGGACGCGGCGGGAGGGACGGCCGGTGAGCGCCCGTACCCCGGCTCGGGAGGAGAGCCCGCCGCCGACACCGACACCGGCACCGGCGCCGGCCCCCGCGCGGGCGAAGCGGCGGAAGCGGGCCGCGGGCGCGCTGGGCCGCCCGGCGCTGCCGTACCGGATCGTCACCGGCTC
>DOWQ01000639.1 GCA_003519485.1 Streptomyces sp.
CGCGGCGCGCCGGGGCCCCGGACGCCCGCGCGCCCGAGGCTCCTGCCCCGGGCGCGCAGTCCGCCCGGGGGCCGCTGCTCCGATCACCGCTCCGTTCCCGCTCCGACTACTGCTCCTCCGTTCCGCTCCCCGTTGCCGGTCAGCCGGCCCGGTGGCCCAGCACCCGGTCCAGCGGCAGGTCGAGCACCGCGCGGTGGTCCGCCGGCGGACCGCTCTCGCGCAGTCGCGCCAGTTCGGCGCCGGACAGCGCGCGGTCGTACACCCGTACGTCGTCGAGCGCGCCGGTGAGCCGGCCCCGGCTGTCCGCCTTCTCGCCGAGGTGGACCCCGAAGGTCGAGCCGCGGCTGACCGTCCCCGGCACGTCCGGTACGGAGGCCGGCTCGCCGCCGTCCACGGCCAGGCTCAGCCGGCCGTCGGCGCGCCGCACCGCCAAGTGGTGCCATTCGCCGTCGTTGTGCGCCCCCTCGCCGGTCACCGAGGCGGTACGGGCCGGTGCCGCCCCGTCCACCGCCGTCATCAGGGCGCGCAGCCTGTCCCGGCCGGGCTCGCCGCGCACCCAGACCTGCGGGTTGCGGCCGCCGACGCCGCCCAGCCACAGGAACGGCTGGTCGCCCTCGGTGGCGGAGTAGCGGAACCACAGGCTCGCGGTGAAGTCGCCGGCGCCGAGCCGCAGCGACTCCCGGTACGGGAGGCGTACGCCGTCGTCCCGGCCGTCGAACTCCAGTGCCTTGCCGTGTCGCCCGTCGACCACCTCCGGGCCGCCCAGCACGGCCGCGCCGCGGGCTCCGGGCGCGCGGTCCGGGGTCACCGGGTCCGGGCCGCGGCGGGGGCCGAGCCAGTCCTCGGTGAAGCGCGCGAAGCGGATCTCGTCGCGCGCGTCGACCGGCCCGGCCTCGTAGAGCAGTCCGGTCGCCTCGCGCGCGAGCGGGACCATGTCGGAGTAGCCGGACCAGTCGGTGGTCACCACCTTGCCGCGGTCGACGCTCTCCCAGCTGCGGCCCTCGTCGTAGGAGGAGCGGATCATCATGGTGCGGCGGCGGTCGGGGTCGGCGGGGGCCGACAGCAGCAGCCGGTCCGAGCCGCGCTCGCCGGTGCCGCCGTGGCCGGCGCCCAGCCGTACGACCGAGCCCTGGACCATCGGCGTGTAGAGGCCGGGGATGGCGCGGAAGGGGGCGGTGAAGCTCGCGCCGCCGTCGCGGCTGACCGTGTGGTCGCGGTGGCCGAGGTCGGTGCCGTCCTGCTCCCGGCCGTTGACGTAGACGGAGCCGTCGAGGCGCTCCACGAGCGTCATCTCGGACGGCTTCTGCCGGAAGGTGCCGTTCTCGGCGACGGGGTGGCTGTCGACGGCGCCCAGCCGCCAGGTGTCGCCGCCGTCGTCGCTGTGCACGAGCGCCGCGTGGTTGGCGGTGATGCGGGAGCCTTCGTAGCTCTCGGCGTTGACGCCGAAGACCAGGCGGCCGGCGTGCGGGCCGCGGCTGAGCTGGATGCCGTGGACGGGCCCGGTCGCGTACCAGGCGTCCCACTCGGGCGGCCTGATGTCCGCGGTCAGGTCGCGCGGCGCGGACCAGCTGCGGCCGTCGTCGTCGCTGTACTGGAGGTGCGGGGTGCGGTCGCAGGGCACCTCGCAGTTCCCGGCGTCGTCGCGGCCCTCGTTGTAGGTGGTGGCGAGCACGATCCGGCCGGTACGGGTGTCCACGACGGGCGCCGGGTTGCCGTGCGTGTCGCCGTTGCCCTTGTTGACCATCTCCAGCGGGCCCCAGGTGCGGCCTCCGTCGGCGGAGCGTTTGAGGACGAGGTCTATGTCGCCGGCGTCGCCGCAGGTGTCGACCCGGCCCTCGGCGAAGGCGAGGAGCGTGCCCTCGGTGGTCCTGACGACGGCCGGGATGCGGAAGCAGGCGTAGCCCTCCTCCTCGGCGGCCTTGAACAGCACCTGCTGCTCGAAGCCGCCCGCCGGCGCGGCGGCAGGAGCTGAGGGGTCGTCGGCGGCCGCGGCCCCGGCCGGGAAGGGGAGAAGGGCGAGCGCCGCGAGAGCCGCGACGGCGGCCGACACCGGGGCCGGTCGGCGGCGGCCTCTGGCGGGTGGAGTCCGGAGTTCTGACGTCACGAGCGGCCTCCTGGGGACGAACGAAGCCGGACATCCCACGTCCCATGTCCGGCCCTTTGAAGCTACTGGCCGCACTCCGCCCCGACAAGAACCATGCGCCACTCAGGCGAGTCGGAGGAACACACGCCGTGACGGACCCGGACCGCCGGGGCCGCCGACTGAGGGGTGTGGTGAGCGGGTGTGCGGGACCGCCGTACGGAAGGTGGCCCGCCCTCGCGGCACCTCGCGGGGGCGCCGGATCGCCGCCTCGGGCCGGCTTCCCGAACGCGAAGCCGGCGCGCGCTTCCGGGCTCCCCGGAACCGCGCGCCCGTCACACGATGATGCGCTCGGCGCCCGCGTAGACGTTCATCGAGCTGCCGCGCAGGAAGCCCACGAGGGTGAGGCCTGCCTCGCCGGCGAGGTCCACGGCGAGCGACGAGGGCGCGGACACGGCGGCCAGCAGCGGGATCCCGGCCATCACCGCCTTCTGCGCCAGCTCGAACGACGCCCGCCCGGAGACGAGCAGGATGCTCCCGGACAGCGGCAGCCGCCCGTCCTGGAGCGCCCGGCCGACGAGCTTGTCGACGGCGTTGTGCCGGCCCACGTCCTCGCGCAGGTCCATGAGTTCGCCCTCGGCCGAGAAGAGGGCCGCCGCGTGCAGCCCGCCCGTCTTGTCGAACACCCGTTGCGCGGCCCGCAGCTGGTCGGGCAGGCCGGACAGCAGCTCCGGCCGTACGCGCACCGGCGGGTCGTCGGCGATCTCCCAGCGCGCGGTGGTCCGGACGGCGTCGAGGCTGGCCTTGCCGCAGAGCCCGCAGGAGGAGGACGTGTAGACATTGCGTTCGAGTGCGATATCGGGGAGCGGGACGCCCGGCGCGAGTTGCACGTCCACCACGTTGTACGTGTTCACCCCGTCGGCGGTGGCACCGGCGCAGTAGACGATGTTCCGCAGCTCGTCGGCGCGGCCGAGGACGCCCTCGCTGACGAGGAAGCCCGCGGCGAGCGCGAAGTCGTCGCCGGGGGTGCGCATGGTGATGGCGAGCGGCTTGCCGTTGAGCCGGATCTCCAGCGGCTCCTCGGCGACGAGCGTGTCCGGCCGGCTGTTCACCGTTCCGTTGCGAATGCGCAGCACCTGGCGCCGCTCGGTGACCCGTCCCATGCCCGTCACTCCTGCTCGCGTTCGTCCTCGTGGTCACCGTGTGCCCTGACGTCTGTCCTGACGCGGTGATCCTCTCAGACCATTGTGGGCCACGCCCGGCCACGGGCCCGGCCGGGTCCCGGTCCCGGGAACGGGCCGCCGCCGGTGGTTGGGGGAGACGCGGAGGGCGCGCCGCCGGTCGGGCGGACCGGGCCTCTCTTGTCCTCCTCACCCCCTGGACGTCCATACGCGGGTGCTGTGCCCGGCGGTGCCGTGTCGTGGCCCGGCGCGCGCAACTCAGGCACGGCCCGAACGCGAGTGTGACCCCGCGCGAGTCCGCAGCCCGTACGCCGCCCGAGCCGGACCGTGCTCACGGGCGGTGGCGGCGTCGGACGGGCGTCGCGGCGGGTGGCTCCGGCAGGGGTCGTCCGGTGTCTCTTTGTCCTCAGGAAGGAGAAAGTCACCGGAGATTCCTGCTGAACTTCTTCCCACCCCCGACGTTCGCTGCTAACTTCCCCGTGAAAGCCCGGTGGCCGACACCGACCGGGAGTGAAGGCCGACGACGGCCGATGACGACCGATCACAGGTCTTCCCATGCCGCAGGCGAGGGGAGGAGGGTGGCGTGAGACGCATGACGGCACGACCCGCGAACGCGCATCAGGCACGGCTGCTCCGGCTGCTGCGCGACGGCGGACCCAATTCCCGGGCTCAGCTGGGCGACCAGGTGGATCTGTCCCGCTCCAAGCTCGCGGTCGAGGTCGACCGGCTGCTGGAGACCGGGCTGGTCGTCGCCGACGGCCTGGCCGCCTCGCGCGGCGGCCGACGTTCGCACAACATCCGGCTCGCACCGGGACTGCGCTTCCTCGGCGTGGACATCGGCGCCACCTCCGTCGATGTGGCCGTCACCAACGCCGAGTTGGAGATACTCGGCCACCTCACCCAGCCGCTGGACGTCCGCGAGGGCCCGGTCGCCGTCTTCGAACAGGTCCTCGCCATGGCCGCCAAGCTGCGGGCCACCGGCGTCGCCGAGGGCTTCGACGGCAGCGGGGTCGGCGTTCCCGGCCCGGTGCGCTTCCCCGAGGGCGTCCCCGTGGCGCCGCCGATCATGCCCGGCTGGGACGGCTTCCCGGTCCGCGAGGTGCTCAGCCAGGAGCTGGGCTGCCCCGTCATGGTCGACAACGACGTGAACCTGATGGCGATGGGGGAGCAGCACGCGGGCGTCGCCCGCTCCGTGCGGGACTTCCTCTGCGTCAAGATCGGTACCGGTATCGGCTGCGGCATCGTCGTCGGCGGCGATGTGCACCGCGGTACGACCGGCAGCGCGGGCGACATCGGCCACATCCGGGTCGAGCCCGACGGCCGGCCCTGTGCCTGCGGCAACCGCGGCTGCCTGGAGGCGTACTTCAGCGGCTCCGCGCTCGCGCGTGACGCCGAGGCCGCCGCCCGCGACGGCCGCTCCGGCGAACTCGCCGGCCGGCTGGAGTCGGCGGGCGTGCTCTCCG
>DOWQ01000607.1 GCA_003519485.1 Streptomyces sp.
AGCGGTACCGCGACCGCGAGAACGGCGAGGAAGCCCGCGGCCAGCGCCCACGACGGGACGCCCGTACGCGACGCGAGCGCGTGCCCGCCGCCGGACAGCACGACGCAGACCGCGGCGAACACCGCGGCCCTCAGCAGTCGCAGACCGGTTCCTGCGCGCGCTACGGAGTCGGACATGGCGCCGCAATCATCCCACCGCGGCCCGGCCGTCCCCCCGGCAGGGTGGGCACGGGTGAGGCGCGGGTGGCGGCAGTCATACACCGGTACGGCCGGACGGCCCACCGCCGTATGGGCGGAGTCACGTCGCCGGAAGGCTTACGGGGAGGTGGCCGGGGCAATACGTATCGGTATGTCGAGCCGCAGTCAGGAGGCCGGAGCATGAGCATCTGGTGGTCACTCCACTTGCGGCGCGAGGCCGCGAGCGTTCCGCTCGCCCGCCGGCTGCTGGTCGGTGCGATGGAGACCGCGGGGGTCGATCCCGAGACCTCCTACGAACTGTCGGTCGCGCTGTCGGAGGCATGTGCCAACGCCGTGGAGCACGGTGGCGGGGACGCCGGCCGCGCCACCGGTGAGTACCGCGTGACCGCGTATCTGGACGGCGAGATGTGCCGTATCGAGGTCACCGATTCGGGCCCGGGGTTCCCCGCGGCCCGCGCAGAGCCCGACCGGGCGGTCCGCCGCAGGAGCCAACGCCCGCAGACGCCGCCCGCGGGACCAGACGGCGAGCACGCCGAACACGGGCGCGGGCTCTTTCTGATCGAGGCGCTCGCCGACCACGTCCATGTCCGGAACAAACCCGGGCGTGGCGCGGTGGTGAGCTTCGACAAGATCCTCAAGTGGCGCGAGGGCGCGCTGCTCGCGGCGCCGCCGCGCGAGCCGGTGACGGCGTGATTTTCGGCAGTGCCTGAGCCGAGCAGCGTCTGAGCCCGGCAGCACCCGAGCCGGGCAGCGCCTGAGCCCGGGGGCACCTGAGCGGTCCGAGCAAGCCGCGAGCGGTGAACCTGTGACCGCGCGAGGGGGCACCGGCCGCGAGCCGGTGCCCCCTCGTTCTCGTCACGCGTGTGCCGGTCAGCCCCTGAGGCGGGCCATCCAGGACTCGACCTCGCCGGAGGCGCGCGGCAGCGCGGCGGAGAGGTTCCGGTTGCCGTCCTCGGTGACGAGGATGTCGTCCTCGATCCGGACACCGATGCCGCGGTACTCCGCGGGCACGGTCAGGTCGTCCGCCTGGAAGTACAGTCCGGGCTCCACCGTGAGGCACATGCCGGGCTCCAGCGTCCCGGCCACGTACGTCTCGGTGCGCGCGACCGCGCAGTCGTGGACGTCCAGGCCGAGCATGTGGCCGGTGCCGTGCAATGTCCAGCGGCGCTGGAGGCCCTGCTCGAGCACCCGCTCGACCGGGCCCTCGACGAGATCCCAGGCGACGAGCTTCCCGGCGAGCACGCGCTGGGCGGCGTCGTGGAAGTCGCGGTACTTGGCGCCCGGCCGGACGGCGGCGATGCCGGCCTCCTGCGCCTCGTACACCGCGTCGTAGATCTTGCGCTGGAAGTCGGTGAACCGGCCGCTGATCGGCAGGGTGCGGGTGACATCGGCGGTGTAGAGGGTGTGGGTCTCCACGCCGGCGTCCAGCAGCAGCAGCTCGCCCGCGCGGACGGGGCCGTCGTTGCGGACCCAGTGGAGGGTGGTGGCGTGCGGCCCGGCGGCGCAGATGGAGCCATAGCCGGTGTCGTTGCCCTCGACCCGGGCGCGCAGGAAGAACGTGCCCTCGATGTAGCGCTCGGAGGTGGCCTCGGCCTTGTCGAGGACCTTCACCACGTCCTCGAAGCCGCGGATCGTGGAGTCGACGGCCTTCTGCAGCTCCCCGATCTCGAACTCGTCCTTGACGAGCCGCAGTTCGCTGAGGAACGACCGCAGCTCCTCGTCGCGCCCGGCGTCGATCCGGTCTGCGAGCGCCTGCTCCAGCCCGGCGTCGTGGCCCCGTACGAGCCGGACCGGGCCGTCCAGCCCGGCCAGCTTTCCGGCGATCTTGCGGACGTCTTCACAGGGCAGTCCGAGCAGCTGTTCGGCCTCGCCCGGGCTGTGCCGGCGGCCGACCCACAGCTCGCCCTGGCCGTCCAGCCAGAACTCGCCGTTCTCCCGGTCGGAGCGCGGCAGCAGGTGCAGGGTCGCGTCATGGCCGTCGGCGGTCGGCTCCAGGACGAGTACGCCGTCCTCGGTCAGGTCGCCGGTCAGATGGGCGTACTCGGTGGCCGCGCGGAAGGGGTACTCCGTGTCATTGGAGCGGGTGCGGAGGCCACCGGCCGGGATGACGAGGCGCTCGCCGGGGAAGCGGGCGGACAGCGCGGCGCGGCGCCGGGCGGTGTGCGCCGCCTGCGGGACCGGCTCCAGGTCGTGCAGCTCGGTGTCGGCCCAGCCGCTCTTCATGCTGGCGGCGAGTTCGTCGGACACTGTCGGGTAGAGACCGTTCTTCCGCTGCTTGATCGGCTGCTCGTCGCCCGCCGGGGCGGTTTCGCTCTGCTGAGCCGGTACGGGCTGCTCGGTCACGGTTTCCTCCTTGAACTGGACCTCTTTCCATCGTATGGGTGAGCGGAAGGCCGCCGGACACCGGAGACGGCCGGGCGGCGGCACCGGTACGGGCCCTGACCGGCCCGCTCGGGCTCAGTCGAACCGGGCGGCGAGCAGGACCACGTCGTCGCGCCCGTCGCCGTAGGGGCCGTCGCCGCCCGGGCCGTGGCGGCTGTCCGCACCCGCGGCGGG
>DOWQ01000377.1 GCA_003519485.1 Streptomyces sp.
AGGTGGACATCGGCCTCACGGGCCGTCGGGGTGCTCCGGGGGTCGACCACCACCAGCCGGGGCCGGTCCGGCCCGTGCAGCCGGTCGAGCATCCGGGCCCACAGCACCGTCTGCGTCTCTGCCGCGTTGTGGCCGACGAGGAACAGCGTGTCGCAGAGGTCGATGTCCGTGTACGAGCCGGGGTCGCCGTCGCTGCCGAAGCTCTCCACCAGCGCCCATTCGGCGGTGGCCGTGCACAGCCGGGTGTTGCCGTCGAGGTGCGGGGTGCCGATGCCACCGCGGGCGATCAGGGCCTGCGCGTAGTACTCCTCGGCGAACAGCTGTCCGGAGGTGTAGAAGCCCATGGCCAGCGGCCCGTGCTGGGCGAGCACCTCCCGGGATCGGTCGGTGACCGCCCGCATGGCGGTGTCCCAGTCGGTGGGTTGGAGCCGGCCGTCGACCCGGGCCAGCGGCCGGGTGAGCCGGTCGGGCGAGTGCCCGGCCTGCCAGCCGAACAGTCCCTTCGGGCCGAGCCGGCCGTGGTTGACCCGGTCAGCGGCGCGGCCCCGTACGCCGACCATCCGGCCGTCCGAGACGGCGATGTCCATGCCGCAGCCGTTCGAACACAGCACGCAGGCCGAGGGCACCCACCGGTCGACCCGCGACTCGTCCACGGTCAGGTGCTGGTCCACCCGCTCGGGCCAGCGTTCTCCGGCGGCGAAGGGGGTGCGTGCTCCCCAGACATCGGTGATTCGGTCGGGCACGGAATGCTCCTGTCGGCTGGTCTCCCGGCTGCGGCCCGGCGCTCGGCGCCGTCCGCGGCCCTGTCGTGTGCGGTGCGGCTTCGTACGGCGTCCGCGCGGTCAGCCACGCCCGGCCCCGTCGCCCGACCCGTCCAGCGTGATGACGACCTTGATGTCGCCGTCCTCGGCCGAGAAGGCGTCCTGGAAGCGGTCCAGCGGCACCCGGCGGGTGATGACCCGGTCGAGCCAGCCGGGGTCGGCCTGTCCGAGCGCCTCCGAAGCTTGCAGGTAGTGCCGCAGATTGGCGTTGACGGAGCCGACCACCGCGTCGTTCTCCAGCACGATGTCCCGGTTGAGGCTGCCGGCGTCCACCGTGAGCCGCCGCCCGGCCGGGGAGACTCCGGTGAGGCACACGATTCCGTACGACGGGGTGCCGGCCATGGCCTCGAAGACCAGCTGCGCCGCCCCGGTGGCCTCGATGACGACGTCGGGCCGGACCCGGGAGAGCACCTCGGCCATGTCCTCCGTGTGGTACTCCGCCCCGAGGTCCCGGACCAGGCCCGGCTTCGGCCCCTCGGTGACCCGGTCGAGCACGTGCACCTCCAGGCCGCGCTGCGCCCCCAGCAGGGCGGCCAGCAGGCCGATGGGCCCGGCCCCGGTCACCAGCACCCGCTGCGGCGCGAACCAGCTGCGTCCGCCGATCCGTTCGACCTGCTCCCATGCCTTGGCCACCACACTCGCCGGCTCCATCAGCACCCCGACGCGCTCCAGGCCCGGGTTCAGCGCGACCGCGTAGTCCACCTCCACGCACCACGCCTGCGCGGCGTAGCCGTCCAGCTCCTTGATGCCGCGCTCGGTGTACTGGCCGTTGCGGCACATGTCGAACTCGCCCCGCGCGCAGGCTCCGCACGGGACGGGATCCGGCCGCCGCACCACGCCCACGACCAGGTCACCGGCCGCGAATCCGCTGCCGGCCGGGGCCCGGCGGACCCTGCCCAGCGACTCGTGACCGAGCACCAGGTGCTCCCGGCCCGGCGGCGCCGTGCCGTAGTCGCCGGCGACGATCTCCCGGTCCGTGCCGCAGACGCCCACCGCCAGGCCGTCCACCAGCAGCTCCCCGCCGCCCGGCACCGGGTCGGGCAGCTCCCGCACCTCGAGGGAGCCCGGGTGGCCGGGGCGGAACGTCAGTGCGCGCATCGGGGCCTCTCCTCGTCGCTCGTCCTGGGAGTGAGTAGCCGCAGGAGGCGGGTGGAAACGTCGTGGCGGACGGTCATACGAGGCGGGACGGTCATACGAGCGGGGACGGTCATCGGCGGGGCGGCAGCCGGTGCAGCCGTACGGCGGTGAGCCGGCCGTCCGAGACCTCGGCCGTCATGTACGTGTGGAAGGGCTGGCGCCGGCGGTCCGTCGGCGAGCCGGGATTGAGCAGCCGCAGCCCGCCGGGCGCCGTGCTGTCCCACGGGATGTGGCTGTGGCCGAACACCAGTACGTCGAGGTCGGGGTAGTCCCGCGCGCAACGCCGCTCGCGCCCCTGCGCCGGTCCCGTCTCGTGGACGACGCCGAGGCACAGCCCGGCCAGCTCTGCCCGGGCCACCTCGGGCAGCCGGGCCCGCAGCCCGGGACCGTCGTTGTTGCCGTACACGCCGATCAGCCGGCGCGCGCGGGACTCCAGCAGGTCGAGGGCGGCGGTGTCCACCCAGTCACCGGCGTGCACGACGACGTCGGCGATCGGCAGCTGCTCCAGGAGTTCCGCGGGCAGGACCTTGGCCCGTACGGGCAGATGCGTGTCCGACGTCAGCAGCAGGCGCACCCGGCCACCGTAACCCCGCCCGGCACGCCGCCTCCGCAGCCGCGGCCGGTCACGGCGGCGTGGCGCGCAGCGCCTCCGCCAGCTCGCGCACGAGCTCCTGCTCCGGGGCGGCG
>DOWQ01000040.1 GCA_003519485.1 Streptomyces sp.
TCGCCGCCGCGCTCGGCGCGCAGGTGATCGCGGTGGTGTCCAGCGACGCGAAGGCCGAGGTGGCCCGGGCGGCCGGAGCGACGCACACGGTGCCCGTCGACGGGTTCCGCGACGCGGTCACGCAGCTCGGCGGCGTCGACCTCGTGGTCGACCCGGTGGGTGGCGACCGCTTCACCGACTCCCTGCGCTGCCTGCGCCCGGAGGGCAGGCTGCTGGTGATCGGGTTCACCGCGGGCGAGATCCCCACGGTGAAGGTCAATCGGCTGCTGCTCAACAACATCGACGTCGTGGGCGTCGGCATGGGCGCCTTCGCGATGGTCCGCCCGGGCTTCCTCGGGCAGCAATGGGACGAGCTGGTGCCGCACCTGCGGTCCGGGGCGGTGGACCCGCTGATCAGCGCCACCTTCGGGCTCGAGCAGGCGGCCGAGGCGCTCGCGCGCATCGACGACCGCCGGGTGACCGGCAAGGTCGTGCTGGAGACGAGCTGAGCCCGCGGCGCCCCGGACGGCCCGGGGCGCCGCGGCACCGCTAGTGGTCGCGCCCGTTCTGCTCGGGCTTGACCGGCAGGTAGAACTCGTCGCCGAAGTTCTTCGTCCCGTACGCCACGGCCTGCTCCACAGCCCGGGCCGAGCGGTCGTCGCGCCGGACGAGGGGGTCGCTGCGCAGGTCCTTGGTGAGGGCCACGCACAGCGCGATCATCACGAGGGCGAACGGTGCCGCCATGATGATCGTGATGTTCTGGATGCCCGTCAGGGCCTCCCCGTCCTCGCCGCTCACCAGCAGCATGACGATCGCGATCCCGCCCATCACGACACCCCAGAAGATGACCACCCAGCGGGCGGGCTCGATCGAGCCGCGCGAGGACAGCGTGCCCATCACCACCGACGCGGCGTCGGCGCCGGAGACGAAGAAGATCGCGATGAGCACCATCGCGAGGATGCTCAGGACGTTGCCCAGCGGCATCGTCGAGAGCAGCCCGAACAGCTGGCCCTCGGCCGAGTCCGCCGCGAGGCCGACCGCGCCGGTCGGGTCGACGGCGCGCTGCTGGTCGATCGCTGCGCCGCCGAAGATCGCGAACCAGACCAGGCTCACGGCGCTCGGGATCAGGATGACGCCGACGACGAACTGGCGGATGCTGCGCCCGCGGCTGATCCGCGCGATGAACATGCCGACGAACGGCGTCCAGGAGATCCACCAGGCCCAGTAGAAGACCGTCCAGCTGGCCAGCCAGTCGGCGACATTCTCGCCGCCGCCGGCCTCCGTACGGGCGGCGAGCTGCGGCAGGTCGCCGATGTAGGCGCCGATGGACGTCGGCAGCAGGTCGAGGATCAGGACCGTCGGCCCGGCGACGAACACGAAGAGCGCCAGGATGAGCGCCAGCACCATGTTGATGTTGGACAGCCACTGGATGCCCTTGGCGACACCCGACACGGCCGAGGCGATGAACGCCACGGTCAGGACGGCGATGACCGCGACGAGCAGGCCGGTGCCCACCTTGCCCATCCAGCCCAGCTCCGTGAGGCCGCTGCCGATCTGCAGCGCCCCGATGCCCAGCGAGGCGGCGGAGCCGAAGAGGGTGGCGAAGATGACGAGTATGTCGATGACGCGGCCGACCCAGCCGTTGGCGTGCTTGGAGCCGATCAGCGGGATGAAGACGGCGCTGATCAGCTGCCGGCGGCCGCGCCGGAAGGTGCTGTAGGCGATGGCGAGGCCCACGACGGCGTAGATCGCCCACGGATGGAGCGTCCAGTGGAAGAGCGTCGTGGACATCGCCGTCTGCATCGCGGCGGCCGCGTCGGCGGGGTCCGTGCCCGGCGGCGGATCGATGAAGTGCGACAGTGGCTCGTTCACGCCGAAGAACATCAGTCCGATGCCCATGCCCGCGCTGAACATCATCGCGACCCAGGACACCGTACGGAACTCGGGCTGCTCGCCCTCCTTGCCCAGGGTGATCTTCCCGTAGCGGCTGACGGCCAGCCAGAGCGCGAAGACGACGAAGCCCGAGGCGGCGAGCACGAAGGCCCAGCCGCCGTTGTGCATCAATCCGCCGAGCATCGAGCTGGAGGCGCTCTTCAGCGCGTCGTGGCGACCGCGCCTTAGATGACGAACCCGATGGTCAGCGCGGCGCTGACGCCGAAGACTATCCGGTCGGTGTGCGGGCGGGGCGTGAGGTGCGGGCTGCCGGGCAGGTCCGCGACCACTGCGCCGACCGGATCGCCTCTCCCGCCACTGTGTTCTTGATTATCCGACACGCGTTGGCCTTTCATTCCGGTGGAGTCCGGATAGTCGCTACCCGGATTCGGCCATTGCAGTCATATCAAGCCGCCACGCATCCGACGAGCAAGTCGGCCCTTCCCAGGGCGCGCACGCCACGGCCCCGTGGACACGCGAGCCCGGAGCGTGCTGAATGTAACCGAACGATCGTTCGTCTCTACGAGTTGGAGGACTCGTGCATCGCAGACTTCTCGTCCCGGGCGCACTCGCGGCATCGTTACTGCTGGCGATCCCGGCATCCGCCGCCGGCACCGCTCCCGGGGCACCGGGCATCGGAGACCCCTACTACCCGGCCTACGGCAACGGCGGCTACAACGTCTCACACTACGACCTGCGGCTGAAGTACCAGCCGTCGAACGACCGGCTGGAGGGCACGGCGACCATCCTCGCCACCACCACCCAGGCGCTGTCCCGCTTCAACCTCGACTTCGCCCTCGACGTCAGCGAGGTCCGGGTGAACGGCCGGAAGGCGGCGTTCACCGCTTCCGGTGAACACGAACTGGAGATCACCCCGACCCGGCCGTTGGCGAAGGACAAGCCGGTCGGCGTCGTCGTCCGCTACTCCGGCACCCCCTCGCAGGTGAAGGTGTACGGCTACACCTCGTGGCTGCGCACCGCCGACGGCGGCGTGGCGGCGGGTGAGCCCGAGTCCGCGTGGTGGTGGTTCCCGAGCAACGACCACCCGCGCGACAAGGCGACGTTCGACGTCTCGGTCGCGGTCCCGGACGGCACCCAGGCGATCAGCAACGGGGTGCTCGGCTCGCAGACCTCGCGGCTGGGCTGGACCCGCTACAACTGGCGTTCCGACAAGCCGCAGGCGACCTATCTGGCCACCCTCGCCGTCGGCAAATTCGACATCACGACCGACACGACGGCCGACGGGCTGCCCGTGATAAACGCCTACAGCGAGGGCCTCGGGGTCCATGCGGGCGCCGCGCGGGCGAGCGTCGAGCGCACCGCCGAGGTCACCGAGTGGCTGACCGGCGTCTTCGGGCCGTACCCGTACAACGCCATCGGCGGCTACGTCCCGGACGTGCGGACCGGTTACGCCCTGGAGACCCAGACCCGGCCGTTCTACAGCCCGCGGCAGTTCGCGAGCGGCTCGAACGTCTCCGTGGTCGTCCACGAGATGGCTCACCAGTGGTACGGGGACAGCGTCTCGGTCGACGGCTGGCGCGACATCTGGATCAACGAGGGCTTCGCCCGCTACGCCCAGTGGCTGTGGTCGGAGAAGGAGGGCGAGGGCACGGCGCAGGAGCTCGCCGACCACGCCTACGCGCGGCACCCGGCCGACGACCCCTTCTGGACGGTGAAGCCGGGCGACCCGGGGCCGGACAACCAGTTCCACCTGGCGGTCTACGACCGGGGGGCGATGACGCTCCAGGCGCTGCGCAACGAGATCGGGGACAAGGACTTCTTCGCGATCCTCAAGGGCTGGCCGACCGAGCACCGGCACGGCAACGCCACCGTCGGCGACTTCACGCGCTACGCCGAGAAGGTCTCGGGCAAGCCGCTCGCCGGGCTGTTCCACGCCTGGCTCGACACCGGCTCCCGGCCGGCCGCGCCCGCGGCCGACGGCGCCCGGAGCGCCGCGGCGGACGCCGAGCCCCGGTCCTGGCAGAAGATCGCCGCGACCAACACCATCCACGATCACGACCATGAAGGCCATGAAGGCCATGAAGGCCACGACAGCCACGACCACGGTGGCCGCTGACCACGGCCCCTGACACCCCGTCCCGGCCCCCGGTCCGCCCGGCCGGACCCGGTTGACCAGCCGGGTCCGGCCGGTCGGGGCGGTGGCCGCCGGCCGGATCGCGTTGATCGGGAAGGTTTCACAGGAGCGGTGAGACAGCAATACTGTTGCACACACCTGTGCGACGGGAACCGAGAGAGCGAGGGCTGCGGATGACCCAGGAGCTGACCACCAACGGCCTGACGGTCGACGAGCTGGCCGCTCGCGCGGGGGTGACGGTCCGCACCATCCGCTTCTACAGCACCCGCGGCCTGCTGCCGCCGCCCGAGATCGGCCCGCGCAGGGTCGGTCACTACGGCCACGACCATCTGTCCCGGCTGGCGCTCATCGAGGAGCTCCAGCACCACGGCATGACACTGGCCGCCATCGAGCGCTATCTGCGGCAGCTGCCGGCGGGCCTCAGTGCACAGGACCTGGCCATCCACCGCGCGCTGGTGGCGTCCTGGGCCCCGGACTCATCGGAGGAGGCCACCCGCGAGCAGCTGGAGCGGCGGGCCGGCCGGCCGCTGGGCGAGGACGACATCGACCGGCTGGCCGCGATGAACGTACTGCTGCGGACGGAGCGGCCGGACGTCTTCCACGTCGACCCCGGCATCCTGCACCTGGGGGTGCGGCTGCTGGACGTACCCATCGCGCTGGAGACGATCAACGAGGCCCGCGCGGTCGTCATCGAGCACACCCGCGCCGCGGCCCGGGAGCTGAGCCGGCTGTTCCGGGACGAGGTGTGGGAGCCGTACCGCGAGCGGGAGCACGACCCGGAGCAGGTGGAGTCCATGCGTTCGCTGTCGGCCCATATGCAGCCGATGGTGGTCCAGGCGCTGGTGACCGCCTTCCAGCGGTCGATGCGCGAGGAGCTGCGGGAGGCGTTCCCCGAGGGCTGAGGCCCGCGGGTGTCGTCGATCGTCGAGCGTGGCTCCGGACGCATGGAGCTCGTCTTGACGGTGTCCGCCCAGTACGTCACGTATGAGCGAACGTGAGGTCGGTTTCCCGCCGGCACAGCTGGGGTGAGCCACTCACGATGAAGGCATGTCGACCTACACAGCACGTCCCATCACAGCCGAAGTACTCCAGCAGTTGCGCACCGTCGACGACTCGGGGCGAGCCATGGAGCCCTGTACCGCCGGCGACGAGGCGGGGTCTCCGTTGCGCTGTTGCCTGTGGGAGATCCGCGAAGGTGAGCGAGTGGCCCTCGTCTCCTATGCACCGCTGCGCCGCTGGGCGGCCGAGAGAGGCGCACATCCGGGTGCGTACGACGAGGCGGGCCCGGTTTTCATCCATGCCGGCGATTGCGGCGGCCCCGACACCTCGGACGAGGGGAAGTACCCCTGCGCCCGGCCCGGGGCGCTGCGCGTGGTACGGCGGTACGACACCGAGGGGCACATCATCGGCGGGCGACAGCTCACGCTTCCGGACGATCCCCAGCGCGCGCTGAACGAGGCACTGGCCGAGGCGTTCGCCGACCCCCGGACCTCGCTCGCACACGTACGCGCGGTCGAGTACGGCTGTTTCCACTTCGAAGTGCGCCCGCTCGCAGGTACACGGCCGTGAGCCGGTCGGCGTAGGCCGAATCCGCCCGTGCTTCCAACAGCCTTCGCGGAGGCGTCCCTGCGACGGCACCCCCGCGGCAGTGCGGGCCCCGGCCCCGGGGGATCAACCCCGGGGCAGGGGCCCGCCGCTCGCACGGCCGACCGGGCGGCCGGCC
>DOWQ01000036.1 GCA_003519485.1 Streptomyces sp.
GACGAGCCGGCGGAGCTCCCGGAGCGCGGCGGCGGCGGGGTCGGCCGCACCGTCGTCGGCGAGCGCTTGGCCGGCGCCGAGGCAGAGCACGAGGTCGGCGGGCCCCCGGCCGGTGCCGCGGGCGGATTCCCGCTCGAACGTCACGCGGTCGGCGAGACCGCGGGCAGCGGCGCTGTCCCGTCCCCTGGCGAGGTCGTCCGCGCGGAGGTCGATGCCGACGCCGGTGGCGCCGGGCGCGCGCTCGAGGACTCGCAGCATGAGCTCGCCCCAGCCGCAGCCGATGTCGAGAACGCTGCCGGGGCCGGTTCCGGTGCTGCAGCCGGGGTCAGTGCCGGGGTCAGTGCCGGGGCCGGTCCCGGCGAGCCGTTCGGCCAGCCGGTGCGCCATCCGGTCGGCCCGTGCCCCGGAGAGCGGGCCGTGGAAGGCGAGGCGGCTGAGACGGGGCGGGAGGTCTGTGTCGGCCATACCGGGAGGCTAGTTGCGGGGCACCCGTACGGAAATCGAATAATGCCGCAGGCACCGGCAGCCGGAACCGCCGGGCCACGGACTCCGACCCCGGTGCCCGGTGCACCGGGCACCGGGCGAACCGGGCCGCCCGGAGCACCGGACACTCGCGCGGGCGACGGGATACGGGCCACGGGACACCTGCCGCGGTGTCCCGTGGCCCGTCGCGTCGCGCGCGCCGCGGCAACTCGGTGATCAGCCGCCGAGGGACGTCATGACGTGCTTGACGCGGGTGTAGTCCTCGAAGCCGTAGGACGACAGGTCCTTGCCGTAGCCGGACTTCTTGAAGCCGCCGTGCGGCATCTCGGCGACGAGCGGGATGTGGGTGTTGATCCACACGCAGCCGAAGTCCAGGGACTTGGACATCCGCATGGCGCGGCCGTGGTCCTTGGTCCACACCGAGGACGCCAGGGCGTACTCGATGTCGTTGGCGTAGTCGACGGCCTGGGACTCGTCCGTGAAGGACTGGACGGTGATGACCGGGCCGAAGACCTCGTTCTGCACGATCTCGTCGTCCTGCTGGAGGCCGGAGACGACGGTCGGGGCGTAGAAGTAGCCCTTGTCGCCGACCCGGTGGCCGCCCGACTCGACCTTGGCGTGCGAGGGCAGCCGGTCGATGAAGCCGCCGACCTTCGCCAGCTGGTCGGCGTTGTTGAGGGCGCCGTAGAGCACGTCCTCGTCGTCCGGCATGCCGGTCTTCGTGTCGGCGGCGGCCTTGGCGAGCGCCGTCACGAACTCGTCGTGGACGGACGCGTGGACGAGGACGCGAGTCGCGGCGGTGCAGTCCTGCCCGGCGTTGAAGAAGCCGGCCTCGGTGATGCCCTCCACGGCCTTCGGGATGTCGGCGTCCTCGAAGACGACGACCGGGGCCTTGCCGCCCAGCTCGAGGTGGACCCGCTTGACGTCCTTCGCGGCGCTCTCGGCGACCTGCATGCCGGCCCGCACCGAACCGGTGATGGAGGCCATCGCCGGGGTCGGGTGCTCGACCATCAGCCGACCGGTGTCACGGTCGCCGCAGACGACGTTGAAGACGCCCTTGGGCACGATCCCGCCGATGATCTCGGCGAGCAGCGTCGTCGAGGCCGGAGTGGTGTCGGACGGCTTGAGGACGACCGTGTTGCCCGCGGCGAGCGCCGGGGCGAACTTCCAGACGGCCATCATCATCGGGTAGTTCCACGGCGCGACCTGCGCGCAGACCCCGATCGGCTCGCGCCGGACGATGGAGGTCAGGCCCTCCATGTACTCGCCGGCCGAGCGCCCTTCCAGCATCCGCGCGGCACCCGCGAAGAAGCGGATCTGGTCGAGCATCATCGGCATTTCCTCCGACCGGGTGAGCCCGATCGGCTTGCCGGTGTCCTCGGATTCGACCGCGATGATCTCCTCGGCCCGTTCCTCGATCGCGTCGGCGATCTTGAGCAGGGCCCGCTGCCGCTCGCCCGGTACGAGGTCGCGCCAGGCCGGGAACGCGGCCTCGGCGGCGGCCATGGCCGCGTCGACGTCCGCTGCCGCGGAGAGCGGGGCGGTGGCGTATGCCTCGCCAGTGGCCGGGTTGATCACCTCGGTGGTCCGGCCGTCGGCGGCGTCCCGGAACGCTCCGTCGATGTAGTTGCGCAGACGACGCAGTTCGGTGGTCACGTGCCACCCCTCCTGTCGAGTCCAATGGGTGGACACCCACCCTAGTCACTGTGGTGATGCTTTCGACACACCTGTCAGCCAGGAGCTACGAAATCAGTTCTGGCAACAGGCTTCAACAACGAATTTCATCGGTCAGGGCTTGCGACACGTCCGTTACTCGTGCACAGTGCTGTCCGTGGCCACTCGAGACAAGAATTCCGGCGGGACGGTCGACGCCGTGTCCCTGGCGATCATCGAACAACTCCAGGAGGACGGCCGCCGCCCCTACGCGGCGATCGGCAAGGCCGTGGGCCTCTCCGAGGCGGCGGTGCGGCAGCGGGTGCAGAAGCTGCTCGATCAGGGTGTGATGCAGATCGTCGCCGTCACCGATCCGCTCACCGTGGGATTCCGCCGTCAGGCGATGGTCGGAATCAACGTCGAGGGCGATCTCGACCCGGTCGCGGACGCGCTGACCGGGATGGAGGAGGTGGAGTACGTGGTCGTGACCGCGGGCTCCTTCGACCTCATCGTGGAAGTCGTCTGCGAGGACGACGACCACCTGCTCGAGATGATCAATAAGCGGATCCGCACGCTGCCCGGCGTGCGCTCGACCGAGAGCTTCGTCTACCTGAAGCTCCGCAAGCAGACCTACACCTGGGGAACCCGATAGTCATGAGCGCCGAGGCCGCTTCTCAGAACACCATGTCGAAGACGGCGTACGACCACCTGTGGATGCACTTCACCCGCATGTCGTCGTACGAGAACGCCCCCGTGCCGACGATTGTCCGCGGCGAGGGCGGCTACATTTATGACGATCACGGCAAGCGCTACCTCGACGGGCTGTCCGGCCTCTTCGTCGTGCAGGCCGGCCACGGCCGCCACGAGCTGGCCGAGGCCGCCTACAAGCAGGCACAGGAGCTGGCCTTCTTCCCGGTGTGGAGCTATGCCCACCCGAAGGCCGTCGAGCTGGCCGAGCGACTCGCCCACCACGCGCCCGGCGACCTCAACAAGGTCTTCTTCACCACCGGCGGCGGCGAGGCGGTCGAGACTGCCTGGAAGCTGGCGAAGCAGTACTTCAAGCTCACCGGCAAGCCGACCAAGTACAAGGTGATCTCCCGCGCGGTCGCCTACCACGGCACCCCGCAGGGCGCGCTGTCCATCACCGGCCTGCCGGCTCTGAAGGCTCCCTTCGAGCCGCTGGTGCCCGGTGCGCACAAGGTCCCCAACACCAACATCTACCGGGCGCCGCTCTTCGGCGACGACCCGGAGGCGTACGGCCGCTGGTGTGCGGACCAGATCGAGCAGGAGATCCTCTTCGAGGGCGCGGACACCGTCGCGGCGGTCTTCCTGGAGCCGGTGCAGAACGCCGGCGGCTGCTTCCCTCCGCCGCCCGGCTACTTCCAGCG
>DOWQ01000160.1 GCA_003519485.1 Streptomyces sp.
GCGGAGCGTCCCGCGGCGCGTGGCCGTACCGGCCGGAAGAAGACCGGCGAGGCCGCGGCCGGCGCGGCCGGGACTCCGCTGAGCGCCGTCCCCGCGGGCGGGCGCGGCGCGGCGGGCAGCGCGGGCGGCGAGGTCGGTGACGGCCCCGCGAAGGCCGCTGAGGAGGTACCGGGAACGGTGGACGGGACAGCGGGACCGGTGGGCGACGAGCAGGGCGGCGGCTGGGAGCGGCGGATCGCCCACGGCCTGTCGTTCCTGCGCCGCCGGGTCACCGGCGAGTACGAGGTCGACGAGTTCGGCTACGACCGGGAGCTCACCGAGCAGGTGCTGATGTCGGTGCTGCGCCCGATGTACGAGAAGTACTTCCGGGTCGAGGTGAAGGGGATCGAGAACATCCCCGCGACGGGCGGCGCGCTGGTCGTCTCCAACCACTCCGGGACGGTGCCGCTCGACGGTTTGATGCTCCAGGTCGCGGTGCACGACAACCACCCGGCCGACCGCCATCTGCGGCTCCTCGCGGCCGACCTCGTCTTCATGCTGCCGGTCGTCAACGAGCTGGCGCGCAAGGCCGGTCACACGCTGGCCTGCGCCACGGACGCGCAGCGGCTGCTGGAGAGCGGCGAGGTCGTCGGGGTGATGCCGGAGGGCTTCAAGGGGATCGGCAAGCCCTTCGCCGACCGCTACAAGCTTCAGCGGTTCGGACGCGGCGGCTTCGTCTCGACGGCGCTGCGGGCGGGCGTGCCGATCGTGCCGTGCTCGATCGTCGGCGCCGAGGAGATCTACCCGATGGTCGGCAACGCGAGGACGGTGGCGCGGCTGCTCGGCCTGCCGTACTTCCCGCTGACACCGACGTTTCCGTGGCTCGGGCCGCTCGGTGCGGTACCGCTGCCGACGAAGTGGACGATCCAGTTCGGCGAGCCGATCCCGACGGACGGCTATCCGCCGGAGGTGGCCGAGGACCCGATGCTGATGTTCAACCTCACGGACCAGGTCCGGGAGACCATTCAGCACACCCTCTACAAGCTGCTCGTCCAGCGGCGCTCGGTCTTCTTCTAGCCCGCCCCGGTCCCGCCCCGGCTGTCCCGGTCCCGTCGGGACTCGTCGGGGCCGTCGGAGCCCGGCCTGATCCCGCCCGCCTCCAGCACTCGGTGGGTTCCGGCCGCGCTGGACCGCCCGAGTGCCCCGCCGAGCGGGCGCGGTGACGCCCCGACAGCAGAAGCGCGGCGGCGGATTTTCGAGCCCCCGCCCGGCTGCCGGACGAAAGCGCCCGGCCTTCCTCCGGCGGTGAGCCGGAGGAAGGCCGGGCGGCGGCATGGCGGTGCCGGTCGGGGGCGCGGCTAGTCCGCGCCGTCCGCGTCGATCCCCAGGCCCGGGAGCAGGCCGGGGAGCAGCGGCGGAAGGGTGACGTCCGGCTCTCCGGGCGTGCCGCCCCCGCTGCCGCCGGGTGACGTCGGTGCCTCGTCGTCCGGCGGGTCGAGCAGGCCGCCCGGTCCGCCGATGAGGCCCTCCTTCTGCCGCCCGGATTCGGAGGGCCGCGGCTCCTCCTCACTGCCGGAACCGCTCTCGGACGGACGGCTCCGGGACGGCTCCGGCAGCTGCGTGGCGCTCTGCGGGCCGGACGGGCCGGCCGAGTCGCTCGAGCCGTCCTGTGCGCCGGCCTCACCGCCGGGCGTGTCGGGCAGCAGCGACTTCAGCGGGCCGACATCCTCGTCCATGGCGTCGAAGACGGAGGTCACCTGGTCGCGCACATCCGTGAGCTGCACGGGCAGCCGGTCCTTGAGCGTCCGCCAGCCGTCGCGATGCGTCTCAGAGAAGGCGTTCAGGGTCCGGATGGGGTCGAGCGAGCCGTCCCGCTCGTAGGCGGCGTGCAGCAGCCGGTGGCCCGCGACGGCGTCGTGTCGCATCCCGGAGAGCGCGTGACGGAGCTCGTCGACCGACTCCTCGTCGAGGGCGCCCGCGCGCTCCCGCTCCATGAGCCGGCGCGCCTCGTGCAGCCGGGTCGAGGCCTGGTCGAGATGGACCCTGCCCCGGTCCCGGTCGTCGTCGGCGAAGCCCAGCTGCAAATGCTCCATGCCGAGCTTGAGCCCGTAGAGCGAATCGCCGGGCAGCGCCTCGGAACTGGCGGCGGCCACCCCACTGAACGCCCCGGCCGCGACGCCGACGGTCAGTCCGCCGGCCGCGAGCCCTTTGGACCAGCGGGAACGCGGCCGCAGCCGGCCGAGCGAACCCGCCCGGTGTGCGTGTTTCCCGGTGCGCTGCTCCGGTACGGGCCCGATGCCCGCCCCGCCGCCCTCGGCGAGCATGGTCTCCATGGCGGCGACCAGTTGCGCTCGTTGCACCACCCTGACCTCGGGGTCCAGCTCGGGCGCCGGCAGTTCGCCGAGTCCGGCCGTCAGAGCCAGCAGTCTGCCCTGCTCGGGATCGCCGGCCGGGAAGCCGGGCGGCTCGGCCGCGGACTCCTGGTCGGCCGCACGATCCCGACGGGACTGCTCGTCCAGGGCCTCGGCGAAGGCGTGCGCCCGCCGGTGCGCCGATACGGATCCGATCACGGGCGGCACCTCCTCTCGTCATCACCTGCGACTCCCCGGCACGAAGGGAAGGTTGCGCACCTTTAGCGGAATCACTCGATCGAGTGAGTCGCGGCAGGTGGGACGCAACCGCTGGGAGTCTGCATTCCGCACAACGAGCGGCCGGGCGGTGGGGTTACGCAGGAATGATGATCGGTCTGCGGCGGGGCATGCCGGACCGCGGCGGGTGGCGGCGGGAAATCTGCGTTGCTCCGTTCAGCGGGCGTCGTCGGGAAGGAGCCGGGCGAGCGTGCGCACCGCCCGGTACTGCAGTGTTTTGATGGCGCCTTCGTTCTTGCCCATCGCCCGGGCGGTCTCGGCGACCGACAGTCCCTGGAGGAAGCGCAGTGTCACGCACTCCTGCTGCTGGGGGTTGAGCCGGCGGACGGCGTCCAGCAGCGCGGCGTTGGACAGCGACTCGAGGACGGAGTCCTCCGGGCTGCGCTCGACCTCGTTGGCGTCGAGCATCTCTCCGGTGGTGACCTCCAGCCGGAAGCGGCTGGACTTGAAGTGGTCGGCGACGAGATTGCGGGCGATGGTCACGAGCCAGGCGCCGAAGTCGCGCCCCTGCCAGGTGAAGGTGCCGATCCGGCGCAGGGCGCGCAGGAACGTCTCGCTGGTGAGGTCCTCGGCCGTCGCCTTGCTGCCGACGCGGTAGTAGATGTACCGGTACACGGTGTCGGCGTACTGGTCGTAGAGGCAGCCGAAGGCGTCGGCCTCTCCTGCCTGGGAGCGCTCGACCAGGTCCATCATGCGACGGCTGTCGCTGTCGGCGGCGGGACGGGGGGCGGTGGCGGCGCGGCCTCCGCCGGAGCCGGCCGCGCCGGAGGCCAGCGGGACCCTTCTGCTCACGGCGGCGGTGCTCTCGGCCAGGGCGTAGGCGGGGCGGGCGGGGACGGCGGCGGGGACAGCCGCGGCGAGGGCGGGGACGGCGTACGCGGCGGGGACGAGGTCGCGCAGCCGGTCGAGGACCGCGGCGCGGAGCGTGGCCAGGCCCGAGGCGTCAACCCCGACATGTGGGTACACGGGACTCCCAGAGGCAGAGCTTCCATCACTTGCAGTACGGAATCATTCACCCATTGTGAGGGCTCATGGCAACCGGTATGCGTCTGAGGAGAATAACGCTTCGTATAGGCAGTGCTACACCGAGTTGCCCAAATCGTCGATTAGTTCCAGTCCGTTATGGATTGACGATCGATTAGATATCGAACACGCGACGCAGTCTGACCGTTTGTGCGTCTTCTTTGCTCGCTTCTCGGGTGTCATGTGCCGAAGCGCCAGTTCTGGGAGTGTCGCGGCGTCGGCCGGGTAAATGTTTTTGATCCGGCCCGGACGGCCGGACAGCCGGGAGCGTCGGGCGCCGGCGGGCCGGGCCCGGACGCCGATCCGGTCACAGAACGTAAGGTTGCCCGATCATCGGCTCACCTCACCGGAGCCCCGGCTAGCGGCGCCGGCGGTGCAGTGCGGCCGCCGCGGCGGCGCCCCCGGCCAGCGCACCCACGCCCGCGGCCGCCGGGATGCCGACCTTCGCCGCCTTGCGGGCCGTGCGGTAGTCGCGCAGCCGCCAGTCGCGCTCCCGGGCGTACCGCTTCAGCTTCGCGTCCGGGTTGATCGCGTACGGGTGGCCGACGATCGAGAGCATCGGGATGTCGTTGTGCGAGTCGCTGTACGCGGCGCAGCGCTCCAGCTCCAGCCGCTCGGCCGCGGCCAGGGCCCGTACGGCTTCGGCCTTCGCCGGCCCGTGGAGCGGCTCGCCGACCAGCTTCCCGGTGTAGACGCCGTCGACCGACTCGGCGACCGTGCCCAGCGCGCCGGTCAGACCGAGCCGCCGGGCGATGATCGAGGCGGCCTCCACCGGGGCGGCGGTGACCAGCCAGACCTTCTGCCCGGCGTCGAGGTGCGCCTGGGCCAGCGCCCGGGTGCCGGGCCAGATCCGGCCGGCCATGTACTCGTCGTAGATCTCCTCGCCCATGTCCATGAGTTCGGAGACGTGGTGGCCCCGCACGATGGACAGCGCGCTGTTGCGGGCGTCCTCCATGTGGGCCGGGTCCTCGACGCCGGCCAGCCGGAACCAGGTCTGCTGCCAGGCGAAGCGGGCGAGCTCCCGCTTGTGGAAGAACTTCCGCTTGTAGAGGCCGCGGCCGAAGTGGAACAGCGCGGCGCCCTGCATGACGGTGTTGTCGAGGTCGAAGAAGGCGGCGGCCAGTGAGTCGCCGACGACGGGGAACTCCGGCTCCGCCTCGGCGGCGGCCGGCTCGGCCGCGGGGGCGACGAGCTCCTGTGACGTCTTGCGGGCTGCCTCGGCCGCGGCCTCGCCTGCCAGCACGCTTCGTGCCGTGGCGGAGCGCTTGCGAGGGGTGAGCCATCCCAGAGAGGCCATGGGGCGAGCATAGTCTCGCAGTCCGGCCGGACAGGTTCCGGAAGGATTCGAGCGGGTGAACTCGTTCCGACGTGGCTGAACCCACTCAGGCGCGGGCGAATCCACTCCGGAGTCGGCGAACTCACTCCGGCGCGGGCGTCATCCGCCGAGCGCCGCCCGCAGCCGCTTAGGGTCCACCCGCCAGAAGTCGTGCTGGGCCCCGTCGATGAGGACCACCGGGATCTGCTCCCAGTAGGTGCGGTGCAGCTCCTCGTCCTGGGTGATGTCCCGCTCCTCCCAGCCGGCGCCGAGCTCGCCGCACACGGCGGCGATCACCTCACGGGCGTCGTCGCAGAGATGGCAGCCGGGCTTGCCGATCAAGGTCACGAACCGGTCGGCCGGATCGGGCCGGGGGGAGCGGCGCAGCAGGGGACTCATACACGGCATTGTGCAGCTTTGGGGAGCCCTGGCGCGATCGATGCGTATCGGCCATGAGGTCCCGTACCATCGTGGGGCGTTTTGGAAACGTCCGGGGGCGGATTGACGAGGAGAGTGACCACGTGCCGCCGTCGGCAGCGGAACGCGGCGATGTCGCGGGCAGTTCCACGTTGGCGCGAATCGTATGCGTGAGCCCGGTCACTTTGCTTGGACAAAACGGACACCATCTTTGTGCACGCGTTCACAAAGACATAGCCTGCATACGACGGGGTGGTCCGGAGCAGCGCGGCCGCCCACAGCCTCGCTCTACCCGCAGGAGCACCGTGGCAACTGGCCGAACGCACCGACCGGCGACCCGAAGCCGAGGGATTCCCGAGGCCACCGTCGCCCGGCTACCGCTGTATTTGCGCGCCCTGACCGCGTTGTCGGAGCGCTCGGTCCCGACCGTCTCGTCGGAGGAACTCGCGACTGCGGCCGGGGTGAACTCCGCCAAGCTCCGCAAGGACTTCTCGTACCTCGGTTCGTACGGCACCCGCGGTGTGGGCTACGACGTCGAGTACCTCGTCTACCAGATCTCCCGCGAGCTGGGCCTGACCCAGGACTGGCCGGTTGTGATCGTCGGGATAGGAAATCTCGGCGCCGCGCTCGCCAACTACGGCGGCTTCGCCTCGCGCGGCTTCCGGGTCGCGGCGCTGATCGACGCCGACCCGGCCATGGCCGGCAAGCCGGTCGCCGGGCTCCCGGTGAAGCACACCGACGAGCTCGAGGCGATCATCGACGACAACGGCGTCTCCATCGGCGTGATCGCGACCCCGGCCGGCGCCGCGCAGCAGGTCTGCGAGCGGCTCGTCGCGGCCGGCGTCACGTCGATCCTCAACTTCGCGCCCACCGTGCTCTCCGTCCCCGACGGGGTGGACGTGCGCAAGGTCGACCTCTCCATAGAGCTCCAGATCCTGGCCTTCCACGAGCAGCGCAAGGCCGGTGAGGAAGCGATGAACGACAACGACGCGCCCCCGGCCCCCGCAGCGCGCGCGGCCCGCCGCGGGAAGGGACCCGACGGGGACGTACCCGCCGTGATGCCGGCATGAGTCTCCTGGTCGTCGGGCTGAGCCACCGCAGTGCGCCGGTCAGCGTGCTGGAACGCGCCGCGCTCGCCCCCGAGGCGCGCGGCAAGCTGCTCCAGGACACGCTCGCCGCCGAGCCCGCGGCGGAGGCCGCGGTGCTCTCCACCTGCAACCGCATGGAGCTGTACGCGGACGTGGACAAGTTCCACGCCGGCGTCGCCGAGCTGTCCACGCAGCTCGCCGTGCACTGCGGCGTCGGGCTGGACGAGCTCACCCCGTACCTCTACGTGCACTACGAGGACCGGGCCGTCCACCACCTGTTCTCGGTGGCCTGCGGCCTCGACTCGATGGTCGTGGGCGAGGGCCAGATCCTCGGCCAGATCAAGGACGCGCTCGCCCTCGGGCAGGAGCTGCACACCGCGGGCCGGCTGCTCAACGACCTCTTCCAGCAGGCGCTGCGGGTCGGCAAGCGGGCGCACAGCGAGACGGGTATCGACCGGGCCGGCCAGTCGCTGGTCACGTTCGGACTCCAGCAGCTCGCCGCCGCCCCGGCGACCGACGGCGACCGCGCGGCCGACACCGCCCCTGCGGCCGACACCGGGACCACCGGCGCCACCGCCGCCGGGGTCGAGGAGTGGTGCGCCGGGAAGCGCGCCCTCGTCATCGGGGCGGGCTCGATGTCCTCGCTCGCCGCCATGACGCTCGCGCGGGCCGGCG
>DOWQ01000264.1 GCA_003519485.1 Streptomyces sp.
CGGCCGCGGCGGCCGCGGCCGCCCGTCTCACCGAGGTCCTCGACTTCCTCGGCGCCGAGCCCGGCGCGGGTGCGCGAGGTGCGCGGCAGCACGCCGGTGGTGCCCTTCGGGATGCTCAGCTGCTCGAAGAGGTGCTCGGAGGTGGAGTACGTCTCCTCCGGGTCGTCGAACGCCAGATCCAGCGCCTTGTTGATGAGCTTCCAGCGCGGGATGTCGTCCCAGTCGACGAGCGTGACGGCGATGCCCGACTTGCCCGCGCGGCCGGTGCGGCCGATGCGGTGCAGGTACGTCTTCTCGTCCTCGGGGGACTGGTAGTTGATGACGTGCGTCACATCGTCGACGTCGATGCCCCGCGCGGCGACGTCGGTGCAGACGAGGACGTCGACCTTGCCGTTGCGGAAGGCGCGCAGGGCCTGCTCGCGCGCGCCCTGGCCGAGGTCGCCGTGGACCGCGCCGGAGGCGAAGCCGCGGCGCGCCAGCTGGTCGGCGATGTCGGCGGCCGTCCGCTTGGTGCGGCAGAAGATCATGGCGAGCCCACGGCCCTCCGCCTGGAGGATGCGGGAGACGAGCTCCGGCTTGTCCATGGAGTGGGCGCGGAAGACGTGCTGTGCGGTGTTCGCCACGGTCTGGCCCTCGTCGTCCGGCGCGGCGGCGCGGATGTGCGTGGGCTGGGACATGTAGCGGCGCGCGAGGGAGATGACCGCGCCCGGCATGGTGGCCGAGAACAGCATCGTCTGGCGCTTGGCCGGCAGCAGCTGCATGATCCGCTCGACGTCCGGCAGGAAGCCGAGGTCGAGCATCTCGTCGGCCTCGTCCAGCACCAGTACGCGGACGGCGGAGAGGTCCAGCTTCTTCTGTCCGGCCAGGTCGAGCAGCCGGCCCGGGGTGCCGACGATCACGTCGACGCCCTTCTTCAGGGCCTCGACCTGCGGCTCGTAGGCGCGCCCGCCGTAGATCGCCAGCACCCGTACATTACGGACCTTGCCGGCGGTGAGCAGGTCGTTGGTGACCTGCTGGCACAGCTCGCGGGTGGGGACGACGACCAACGCCTGCGGGGTGTCGGTGAGCAGCTCGGGCTTCGCCCGGCCCGCCTCGACATCCGCGGCGACGGTGACGCGCTCCAGGATCGGCAGGCCAAAACCGAGCGTCTTGCCGGTGCCGGTCTTGGCCTGGCCGATGACATCGCTGCCGGAGAGCGCGACGGGGAGTGTCATCTCCTGGATCGGGAAGGGGGTCGTGATACCGACGGCCTCTAGGGCTTCGGCGGTCTCGGGGAGGATCCCGAGGTCTCGGAACGTAGTCAGGGTTTTGCCTCTTCTGTGAGACGCAACACGAGGCGGCGAAGGGGGTCAGTACCGCACCAGAACATCAGCCGGCCGTAGGACCGGCCGGACGGTGCGGGACCACTGCCTCCGCTCGAGCGCTCGCGCCACGAGCGGTTCCCTCCATAGGCGGCTCGTACGGGACGTACGCACCACGCGAAGGGCGGTCGGGGGTGGAGCCGATCGGGCCACCGACCGGGCATCCGCTGGGGCATCCGAGAAGCGTGCCTCGGGGAACTCCACATGCGATCACCCGCCGGTATTCGGCGGGCGCATTACCACTGTACCCCGGATTCGTGCATTTGTATTGGGCCGTTCTTGGCGGCCGATCGGCCGGGAGTGGCTGACCAGGCCCCTCCGTACTGCCCGTGGCGGACTATTGTGCGCTCCATGGAGACGCCTGACGAGACCACTGACCCTGCCGCCCCGCGCACCGGGATCGCCGCCCAGGACTGGGCGCGGGCAGCCGCCGATCCGCAGTACCGGGCGGCCGTGGTGGACCTGCTCGGCGCGCTCGCGTACGGCGAGCTCGCGGCCTTCGAGCGGCTCGCGGAGGACGCGAAACTGGCGCCGACGCTGGAGGACAAGGCGGAACTGGCGAAGATGGCCTCGGCCGAATTCCACCACTTCGAGCGGCTGCGGGACCGCTTGTCCGCGATCGACGCGCAGCCGACCGAAGCGATGGAGCCGTTCGCGGCCGCGCTGGACGAGTTCCACCGCCAGACCGCGCCCTCGGACTGGCTGGAGGGCCTGGTCAAGGCGTATGTCGGCGACTCGATCGCGAGCGACTTCTACCGCGAGGTGGCCGTCCGGCTGGATTCCGACACCCGGGACCTGGTGCTCCAGGTGCTCGACGACACCGGCCACGCCTCCTTCGCGGTGGAGAAGGTGCGGGCCGCGATCGAGGCCGAGCCGCGGGTCGGCGGCCGGCTGGCGCTGTGGGCGAGGCGGCTGATGGGCGAGGCGCTGAGTCAGGCGCAGCGGGTCGTCGCGGACCGGGACGCGCTCTCCACGATGCTCGTGGGCGGCGTCGCGGACGGCTTCGACCTCGCGGAGGTCGGCCGGATGTTCTCCCGGATCACCGAGGCGCACACCAAGCGGATGGCCGCGCTCGGGCTCGCGGCCTGAGCGGTCGGCGGCGGGCCGGGCGGGCTCGTACGGGAAGGGGCTCCCCGGCGCCCAGGGGCGCCGGGCTCGTACTGGGGCCGGTTGCGGCGCGGGG
>DOWQ01000706.1 GCA_003519485.1 Streptomyces sp.
CTGCGCTGCCCCGCCCCGACGGCCGAGGTCCGCCACGACGCCGGGGTGCTGACCGTGGCTCCGGCCGACGACCGGCGGCGGCCCGCGGCCGTCCGTGCCGGCGCCGACGGCTCCTGGCACTCGGCGGATCCCCGCTGGCTCCCGGTGCACCTCCTCGACAGCCTGCCGCGCCCCGTCCTGCTCGACGATCTCGACCCGTTCCGTACGGTGGACAGCGGACTGGAGCAGCACGGGCTCGGGGCCACCGGCACCCTCACCGGACCCGAGCACGCCGGCTGGGACGCCGTCTGGGACGGGGTGTACGCGATGCTGCGCGTCGCCGGCGAGGGCCGGGTCGCGGAGACGCGGCAGCTGCTGCACTGCCTCGTGCCGCTCGCCCGCCCGCCGGGCGGTGGCCCCGACAGCACCGCGATCGCTCACTGCAGCGGCACCCGGCGGGAGGCCTTCGGCGCGGTGCTCAGCAGCACCCCCGGCACGTCCAGCTCCCTGGCGGCCACCCTCGTCCACGAGTTGCAGCACGCCAAGCTCGCCGCGCTCACCGACCTCCTGCCGCTGCACCACGCCGACGGCCGGGCCCGCTACTGGGCGCCGTGGCGGCCCGACCCGCGCCCGTTCGACGGGCTCCTCCAGGGCGCCTACGCCCATCTGGCGCTGGCCGGCTACTGGCAGCGGTACGCGCTGTGGAGCAGCGACCCCGCCGACCGCGACAACGCCTGGGCCGAGCACTCCCGCTGCCGTGCCCAGGTCGGCGCCGCGCTGCCGGCCCTGCGCGGCTCGCGGAGCCTCACCGCGGCCGGCCGGACGCTCGTCGAGGGCATGGCCGGCCAGCACGTACGACTGCTGGAACGCCCCCCGCCCAAGGGCCATCTGGCCCGCGCCGCGGCCTATGTCGAGACGGCCCGGACGATGTGGCGGCGACAGCAGACCCGATGACGCACCTGGGGCGGAATGCCCGGTGTATGTTCGCCTGGGGGCACCTGACGGGCCACCAGGTATGCAGCCGACGAGCAGAGAACGAGGGAGACGCCCGAATGGCCGGAGCGCGTCGCACCACACCCGCCGCCGGGGGACGGGAGCCCGTCACGATCAGTTTCGCGGGCTTCAACCGGGCCTGGGCGAGATGGATCGGTGACCGGCTGGAGCGCCATGGACACCGGGTCGCCTTCCAGCGCTGGGACCCGCCCGCCGAGGCTCCGCTCGAGGACGCGCTGCGCGACCTGCTGCTCGCCGAGGGCCGGATCCTGATCGTGCTCAGCGACTGGTACTTCCGGCTCGGCCCCCGCACCCACGACGAGTGGAACGCGGCCCTCCGGGCGGTGGTGGGTCCGAACACCGACCGGTTCGCCGCCGTCTCCGTCACCGCCGCCGCCCTGCCCACGGCCACCGCCGCCCTCGGCGCCGCCGACCTGTGGGGCGCCGGTTCGCACGAGGCGGAGCGCCGGCTCCTCAACCGGCTCGGCACGCCCGCGGACGACCTCGGCCCCGCCGACCCGCGCAGCGGCCCCCGCTACCCGCAGGACCAGCCGCGGGTGTGGGGCGGCGTGCCCCGCCGCAACATCCGCTTCACCGGCCGGGAGAACTTCCTCTCCGGCGTCTACGACCACCTGCACCGCGCGGACAGCGGCGCCGCGGTGTGCACCCTGCTGGGCATGTCCGGGGTGGGGAAGACCCAGCTGGCGGCGGAGTACGTCTANNGCTTCGGGGCGGAGTACGACGTGGTCTGGTGGGTGCCCGCCGGTGAGCGCGGCACCCTGCGGCAGAAGCTCGCCGAGCTGGCGCCGGCGCTCGGCCTGAACACCGGCCCGGAGTACGGCGAGCGGCTGCGCGCCGTACGCGACGCGCTGCGCCGCGGCGAGCCGTACGGCCGCTGGCTGCTGGTGCTCGACGGCGCGGACCAGCCGGAGCACGTGGCGGACCTGCTGCCGAGCGGCACCGGCCATGTGGTGATCACCTCGCAGAACCGCGAGTGGAGCGAGCACAACGCGGCGATGCTGGAGATCCCCGTCTACGAGCGGGCGGAGAGCGTCGCGTTCGTACGGCGGCGGGCCCCGCGGCTGGACCGGGAGGACGCGGACCGGCTGGCGGAGGCCCTGGAGGACCTGCCGCTGCTGCTGGACCAGACCGCGGGCTGGCTCAACGACGCGGCCATGTCCGTCGACGAGTACATCGGACTGCTGGGCACCGGCGCCGACTCGGCCGTCATGAAGGTCGCGGCCGACTTCCCGATGACCTTCCAGACGGCGTGGTCGATACTGCTCAACCGGCTCCGCGAGACGGTCCCCGAATCCGTCGACCTGCTGCGGTTGTGCGCCTTCTTCGCCCCCGGCACCATCCCCGTCAGCCTGCTGCGCGAGATCCCGCCCAAGGACCTCCCCGAGCAGCTCGCCGGCCTGATGAACAACCCGCTGCGGTGGAACGCCGCCATCGGCAAGCTGATCCAGTACTCCGTCGTCCGGCTGGAGTCGCACGACCTGAGCGACGAGGCCAGCACCCCCGGCGACGAGATCCTCTACATGCACCGCATGGTGCACCAGGCCGTCCGTGACGGAATGCCGGAGGAGGAGCGGGACGAGTTCTCCCGGGTCGTCCGCCGGGCCCTCGCCGCCGCCGACCCCGGCCGCCCCACCGACACCCGCCTCTGGCCCCGCTACGCCGAACTCGCCCCGCACCTCGGTACCGCCGCCGTGCTGGAGAGCCAGAACCCGGGCGTGCAGAACCTCGTGCTGAACTGCCTGCGCTATCTGTACCTGTCGGGCGAGTACAAGTCCGGCCTGGAGCTCGCAGCCCGCACCCGGGACGCCTGGCGCGAGCTGCTCGGCCCCGCCCACCAGCGGATGTGGGACATCAACTACCACTACGCCAACCTGCTGCGGGCCACCGGGGACTACGCCGGCACCGAGGCCGTCGACCGGGCCGCCGTCGAACACCTGCGCGCCGAGCGGGGACAGCAGGACCTGGACCTGCTGCGCGCCGCCACCGGCCTCGCCGCCGACCTCCGCGGCCTCGCCCGGTTCGACGAGGCGCTCCAGCTCTCGCAGACCGTCCTCGACGGCTACACCTCGCTGATCGGCGAACAGGACTCCCGCACCCTCAGCGCGCAGAACAACCTCGCCGTCTCGCTCCGGCTGCTCGGCCGCTACAACGCCGCGCTCCAGCTCGACCGGCGGACGCTCGACGCCCGCCGCGAGCTGCTCCGGCCCACGCACACCTGGAGCCTCTTCTCCGAGATCGCCTACGCCACCGACCTCCGGCTGCTGGGCCGCTACGACGAGGCCGTGTCGCTCCAGGAGCAGAGCGTGCGGGTGCACCGCAACATCATGGGCGAGGCCAACCCGCAGACCCTGCGGGCCGAGCACACCCTGGGCATGGCCCAGTACCGCGCGGGTGACCGCGGTCCGGCGGGGGCGCTGCTGAGCAGCTGCCTGGAGCGCAGCGAGCGGGTGCTCGGCGAGGACGACCCGTTCACCCTGATCGTGGCCGGCAGCTACGCGGTCTTCTGCCGCGAGCACGGCAGTCTCGACCAGGCCCGGGAGCTGGGTGAGGCGGTCGCCGGGCACTACCGGCGGATGCTGGGGCCCGAACATCCGTACACCGTCGGTTCGGCGGCCAACCACGGCCTGGTGCTGCGGGCGGCGGGCGAGCGGCAGCAGTCCCACGCGGTGCTGGAGCGGGCCTTCAACGGCATGGCGCACGCCGTCGGCCCCAGCCATCCCTGGACGCTCGGCTGTGCGCTCAACGTCGGCGGCGCCCGCAGCCTGGCGGGCGAGCCGGAGGAGGCGGCCGAGCTCGGCCGCGACACCGCGGCCCGTGCCGTCCAGATGCTCGGCCCCGTCCATCCGCTGACGCTGTCCTGCCAGATCGCGCTGGCCGCCGATCTGCGGGCGCTGCGGAAGCGGCAGGAGGCGGACAAGATCGAGGAGGAGGCGCTGGCCGGCCTGGTGAGCACCCTCGGCCCGACCCACGTCCACACGCAGGCCGCGCGCTCCCGCACCCGTCCGTTCTGGGACTTCGAGGCGCAGACCACCTGACCGGCGGTCGGCTGTCCCGGGGGCCGGGCGCAAGGCGCCGCACAAGGACCGTGCACAAGGGCCGGGCCCCCACCGNNCGGTGGGGGCCCGGCCCTTGTGCTGCTGGTGTTGTCGGCGACCGTGGGCCGCCGACGCCGTCAGCTGTCGAACACCTCGTTGACCAGCGCCTGCTGCTCGGCCTGGTGACGCTTGGCCGAACC
>DOWQ01000294.1 GCA_003519485.1 Streptomyces sp.
CGTACGACCGGGGCGCGTCCGGCAGCGCGACGCGGTCGCCCGCCGCCGGGCGCCGTACGTAGAGCACGGCGCCGGACCGTTCCAGGGCGTACGGCGTGCTGTCGGCGATGCCGTGCACGAGCTCGTACTCCGGCTCGCCGCCGGGCGTCTGCGGCGCCAGCCACATCTGGACGAAGACCAGCGGCCCGCCGCCCTCGTTGCGCTCCTCGTGCCGCACCCCGCTGCCCGCGCCGAGCCGCTGTACGTCGCCGGGGCGCACCACGGTCGCGTGCCCGGCCGAGTCGCGGTGGGTCAGCTCGCCCTCGACGACCCAGGTGACGATCTCCGTGTCGCGGTGCGGGTGCGGGCCGAAGCCCGCTCCGGGCGCGAGCCGTTCCTCGTTGACGGCGAGCAGGGCGCCGAACCGGAGGTTGTCCGGGTCGTAGAACCGTCCGAAGGAGAACGCGTGCCGGGTGTCGACCCCGGCGCTCTCGTCGCCGCCCCGGAACCGTGCATCCGACCGCCAGACCTCGCTCATGCACTCACCGTAGAGGGCGGCACCCGGGCGGGCGCGCGCGGTACAGCGGTATGGCCGCGCGGTGTGCCGGGGACGTCCCACGGGCGGGGCGCGCGCCGTACGCCCGAGGCGTCCCGCCGGCCGTGCCGGCCGTACGTCTGCGCAGCTCCCGCAGGCGGGCGCGCGCGCTACCTCGCCGCTCTCCCGGGCCACGGGCGGGCCCCACGCCCCCGGAACCGCGCCCGATGAGGCAGGCTTGTCCCGTGCCTGCAACCGGATCGCCTGACCACGCCCATCCCCACGGCCACGCCCACACGGCCACTCTGCGCCGGCTGGAGAAGTCCTCCGGCAGCCTCGCGGCGAGTGCCATCGCCCGCATGGACGAGACGCTGCCCTGGTACCGGGCGATGCCGCCGGAGAACCGTTCCTGGATCGGGCTGGTGGCCCAGGCGGGCATCGCGGCCTTCACGGAGTGGTTCCGGCATCCGGAGACCCCGCAGGCCATCAGCACGGACGTCTTCGGCACCGCCCCGCGCGAGCTGACCCGGGCGATCACCCTCCGGCAGACCGTCGAGATGGTCCGTACGACCATCGAGGTCATGGAATCGGCGATCGACGAGGTCGCCGCGCCGGGCGACGAGGGCGCGCTGCGCGAGGCACTGCTCGTCTACGCCCGGGAGATCGCCTTCGCCACCGCCCAGGTATACGCCCAGGCCGCCGAGGCCCGCGGCGCCTGGGACGCCCGGCTCGAATCGCTCGTCGTCAACGCGGTGCTCTCCGGCGAGGCCGACGAGGGCGCGCTGTCCCGGGCCGCCGCCCTCGGCTGGAACTCGCCCGAGTACGTGGCGGTCGTCCTCGGCACCGCTCCGGACGGGGACAGCGAGCTGACGGTCGAAGCCATCCGCCGGGCCTCGCGGCACGCCAAGCTCCAGGTGCTCACCGGGGTGCTGGGCAACCGGCTGGTGGTCATCGCGGGCGGCAGCGACGACCCGCTCCGCACCGCGAAGCATCTGATCGGGCCGTTCGCGGCGGGACCGGTCGTGGCGGGACCCGTCGTCGGCGACCTGCTGTCGGCGACCCGCTCCGCGGCCGCCGCGACGGCCGGGCTCAAGGCGTGCAGCGCCTGGCCCGACGCCCCCCGGCCGGTGCTGGCGGACGATCTGCTGCCCGAGCGCGCGATGGCCGGCGACACAACGGCGCGCGACCAGCTGGTGGAGGAGATCTACAGACCACTGGAGGAGGCCGGGTCGGCGCTCCTGGAAACCTTGAGCGTTTATCTGGAGCAGGCGAGCAGCCTGGAGGGGGCCGCCCGGATGCTCTTCGTGCACCCCAACACCGTGCGCTACCGGCTCCGACGTGTGACGGACGTCACCGGCTGGTCACCGTCCGATGTCAGGTCCGCGTTCACCCTCCGGGTCGCGCTGATCCTGGGACGTCTCGTCGACAGAGATCCGCGTTCCTAGGTTTTTGTTGGACACCCACAATTACCCTGTCCGTTCTTGGTCCCTGTCCCCACGGGCGGCCGGGGCCGCCGACAAGAGAGAGTGTGAGAGTGCTCGTACTCGTCGCTCCCGGCCAAGGCGCTCAGACGCCCGGCTTCCTGACCCCCTGGCTCGACCTCCCCGGCGTCTCCGCACGTCTGGCGGACTGGTCGGCCGTCTCCGGCCTGGATCTGGTCCACTACGGCACCGAGGCCGACGCCGAGACGATCCGCGACACCGCCGTGGCCCAGCCGCTGCTGGTGGCCGCGGGCCTGATCTCCGCGCAGGCGCTCTTCGACGACCCGGCGGCGGACATCCCGCGGCTGGTCCGCGCCGCGTCCGGGCACAGCGTCGGTGAGCTGACCGCCGCCGCGCTCACCGGGGTGCTGTCCGACGAGGACGCCATCTCGCTCGTACGGCAGCGGGGCCGCGCCATGGCCGAGGCCGCGGCCGTCACCGAGACCGGCATGTCCGCCGTGCTCGGCGGCGACCCGGAGCAGGTCGTGGCGCACCTGGAGAAGCTCGGCCTGACCCCGGCGAACATCAACGGCGGCGGCCAGATCGTCGCCGCCGGCACCGCGGAGCAGCTGGCGGCGCTGTCCGCCGACAAGCCGGAGAGGGCCCGGGTCATCCCGCTCAAGGTGGCCGGCGCCTTCCACACCCGCCACATGGCACCTGCGGTCCCGACACTGGAGTCGGCCGTCAAGGCGCTGGCCATCGGAGACCCGCACACGCCGTACGTCTCGAACAAGGACGGCCGGGTGGTGACGTCCGGGCAGGATGTCGTGGCGCGGCTGGTCAACCAGGTCTCGCACCCGGTCCGCTGGGACCTGTGCATGGAAACGTTCAAGGAACTGGGCGTCACCGCGCTGATCGAGGTCTCGCCGGCCGGCACCCTCGTGGGTCTGGCCAAGCGGGCGCTGCCGGGCGTGCAGACGCTGGCGCTCAAGACCCCGGACCAGCTCGACGCGGCCCGTGAGCTCATCGCCGAGCACGCCGGTCCCGCCTCCACCGACCCTGCCGCCGCCCCCACCGCCGGCTCTTCCGCGGAATAGGAGTCCCGAGACGTGACCGCGAAGATCAAGCCCAGCAAGGGCGTCCCGTACGCGCGCATCATGGGCGTCGGCGGCTACCGCCCGACCCGGGTGGTGCCGAACGAGGAGATCCTCAAGCACATCGAGTCGTCGGACGAGTGGATCCGCTCCCGCTCCGGCATCGCGACCCGGCACTGGGCCGGGCCCGAGGAGACCGTCGCGGTGATGTCGGTCGAGGCAGCCGGCAAGGCGATCGCCGACGCCGGGATCAGCCCGGAGCAGATCGGCGGCGTCATCGTCTCCACGGTGTCGCACTTCAAGCAGACCCCGGCGGTGGCCACCGAGATCGCGCACCTGATCGGTGCGGGCAAGCCGGCGGCCTTCGACATCTCCGCCGGCTGCGCGGGCTTCGGATACGGCCTGACCCTCGCCAAGGGCATGATCGCCGACGGCAGCGCGGAGCACGTGCTCGTCATCGGCGTCGAGCGGCTGTCGGACCTCACCGACCTGGAGGACCGCGCCACGGCCTTCCTGTTCGGTGACGGCGCCGGCGCCGTGGTCGTGGGCCCCGCCGAGGTGCCCGCGATCGGCCCCACCGTCTGGGGCTCGGAGGGCGACAAGTCCGAGACCATCAAGCAGACCGTGTCGTGGGACGTCTACCGCTCGGAGACGGGCGTCCGCTTCCCGGCCATCACCCAGGAGGGCCAGGCGGTCTTCCGCTGGGCCGTCTTCGAGATGGCGAAGGTCGCCCAGCAGGCGCTGGAAGCGGCCGGGATCACCTCGGACGACCTGGACGTCTTCATCCCGCACCAGGCCAATATGCGGATCATCGACTCGATGGTGAAGACCCTCAAACTGCCGGAGCAGGTCACGGTCGCCCGTGACATCGAGACCACCGGCAACACCTCGGCAGCGTCGATTCCGCTCGCCATGGAGCGACTGCTGGCGACGGGGCAGGCGAAGAGCGGCGACACCGCGCTCGTCATCGGCTTCGGGGCGGGTCTCGTGTACGCCGCCACGGTCGTTACCCTCCCGTAGGCAGGAAAACCGCAGTCCGGACCATCCGAGCGCTGCGGGCAACACCCGATAGAGCACCACGAAACACATCGAAGGAGCGCCATCATGGCCGCCACTCAGGAAGAGATCGTCGCCGGTCTCGCCGAGATCGTCAACGAGATCGCCGGGATCCCCACCGAGGACGTCCAGCTGGACAAGTCCTTCACCGATGACCTGGACGTCGACTCGCTGTCCATGGTCGAGGTCGTCGTCGCCGCCGAGGAGCGCTTCGACGTGAAGATCCCCGACGACGACGTCAAGGACCTCAAGACGGTCGGCGACGCCGCCGGCTACATCCTCAAGCACCAGGCCTGAGCCAAGCGTTCGTCGCCCCCCGGCGGTGGCGGTTCAGCACCCCTCTACTCGTGGAGACAGAATTCCTGTGGACCCGACCAATCGCACCGTGGTCGTCACCGGTATCGGCGCAACCACACCGCTGGGCGGCGACAGCGCTTCGACCTGGGAGGGCCTGCTCGCCGGACGTTCCGGTGTGAAGGCCCTGGAGGGCGAGCGCTTCGCCGACCTCCCCGTCCGGATCGCGGCCACCGCGGCCGTCGACCCGGCCGAGATCCTGCCCAGGCCGCAGGCCCGGAAGCTCGACCGCTCGGCGCAGTTCGCCGTCATCGCGGCCCGTGAGGCCTGGGCCGACGCGGGCTTCACCGCCCGGGCCGGCTCCGCCGAGGACGACGGAGCCGTACGCCCCGAGCGGCTCGGCACCGTCATCGCCTCCGGCATCGGTGGCGTGACCACCCTGCTCGACCAGTACGACGTGCTCAAGGAGAAGGGCGTACGCCGCGTCTCCCCGCACACCGTGCCGATGCTCATGCCGAACGGCCCGTCGGCCAACGTCGGCCTGGAGGTCGGCGCCCGGGCCGGGGTGCACACCCCGGTCAGCGCCTGTGCCTCCGGCGCCGAAGCCATCGGCTACGCCGTGGAGATGATCCGCAGCGGCCGCGCCGACGTGGTCGTCGCGGGCGGCACCGAGGCGGCCATCCACCCGCTGCCCATCGCCGCGTTCGGCAACATGATGGCGATGTCGAAGAACAACGACGACCCCGAGGGCGCCTCCCGCCCGTACGACGTCGCCCGCAACGGCTTCGTCCTCGGCGAGGGCGCCGGCGTCGTGGTCCTGGAGTCGGCCGAACACGCCGCCTCCCGGAAGGCGCGGGTCTACTGCGAGGTGATCGGCCAGGGCATCTCCGCCGACAGCCACCACATCACCCAGCCGGAGCCGGAGGGCCGCGGCATCGCCGACGCCCTGCGGAACCTGATGAGCACCTCCGACCTCAAGCCGGCCGAGATCGTGCACATCAACGCGCACGCGACCTCCACCCCGCAGGGCGACGTCGCGGAGCTCAAGGCGCTGCGCAAGGTCTTCGGCGACGATGTCGACCACATGGCGGTCTCCGGCACCAAGTCGATGACCGGGCACCTGCTGGGCGGCGCGGGCGGCGTGGAGACCGTGGCCACGGCCCTGGCTCTGTACAAGCGGATCGCCCCGCCGACCATCAACATCGAGAACCTGGACCCCGAGGTCGATGCCGATGTCGTGCGCGACGAGACCAGGCAGCTGCCGGAGGGCACGATCGCCGCGCTGAACAACTCGTTCGGCTTCGGCGGCCACAATGTCGTCCTGGCCTTCCGTACGGTCTGATCCGGGCCGTACAGCACGCCACACCGGTGGCCGGGCACGTCCGCGCGACGTGCCCGGCCACCGGTGCGTCCGGGGTCGGGTTGTCCGGCCGGGGCATGCGTGGTGAGGGTGTGTCCTGCCGGGTGCGGTGCCGGTCAGACGACCTGGTGCAGCCAGCGGACAGGGGCGCCCTCACCGGCGTAGCGGAACGGCTCCAGTTCGTCGTCCCACGGCTTGCCGAGCAGCTTGGCGATCTCCGATTCGAGCCGGGTCTCGCCGCGGCCGGAGCGTGCCATCGCGGCGCGCAGCCGGTCCTCGGGGATGAGGATGTCGCCGTGGATGCCGGTGACCGCGTGGAAGATGCCCAGCTCGGGGGTGGAGCTGTAGCGCTCGCCCTCGGCGGCGGGGCACGGCTCGGCGGTCACCTCGAAGCGGAGCAGATGCCAGCCGCGGAGCGCCGAGGCGAGCTTGGAGGCGGTGCCGGTCTCGCCCTGCCAGGAGAATTCGGCACGCCAGGTGCCCGGTTCGGCGGGCTGCCTGATCCAGTCGAGGCTGACCCGCACACCGAGGACGCCCGCCACGGCCCATTCGACGTGCGGGCACAGCGCGCGCGGTGCGGAGTGCACGTACAGAACTCCACGTGTCGTCACCGGGACCTCCAGTGTGGGACGAGGTTCGCCTTCCCCAGCGGCCTCGCGCCCGTACCGATTCTGTCCGGAACCGCACTTGACCTTCTGCCCCGGCTTCGGCTTCCGCTCCGGGCCCCGAGATTACCAACAGTAAACATCATCGGGAGCGATCCTCTGCAAAAGGGACACGATATGACGTGCCGTAAGGTGCGGTGGCCGAATGGCGCGCTGCTCTGGCCGGCCGTGGGACGCCTCGGGGAGCGGCGGCCTGCGGCCATGGGGAAAAGCTACCGTGCGGCGACGGCCAAGGGGTCACGTACCGTCGGTCCGGCGCAGATATCACGGAAGCTTCACTCTCGGGGGCGTCTTCGGGGGCCCGAAGAGGGGAACGCCGCGGGGGCCTGAACGCTCCTTCGGCAGAATGGGCACCGTAATCGCGGACGACACGGCGGAAGGATTCGGACGATGCGGGACACCACCCGGCGCGAGCACCACCCCGCGCGCCGCCCGGTGGGCCGCCTGGTGCGCCGGCCCGTGGACCGCCCTGCGCGCCGCCTCG
>DOWQ01000058.1:0-1418 GCA_003519485.1 Streptomyces sp.
ACAGATGTCCGAGCCCGGCCAGCAGGCCGCGTGCCGTGCCCGTCAGCGCGGCTCCGATACGGGAAGACACCACGCCGGGTTCCGGTCCCAGGACGTCCCGGCCGAGCCGGAGTGCGGCCAGCGCCGCGCCGAGATAGATGCCGGCCCCCAGCAGGACGATCACCGCGTCCGACTCCCATCCGGCGAGGCGCACGGCGAAGGCCAGCCCGCCCCCGGCGGTCGCCGCGATCGTTCCGGACGTGGGCGAGAGCGCGTTGGCCATGACGAGCCGTTCCTCGCCCGCCACGACGCGCGGCAGGGCAGCGGACAGGCATGCGAGGACGAAGCGGTTCACGGCCGTCACCGAGAGGGCTGCGACGTAGAAGATCCAGTCCGGTGCCCCGCCGACGATCAGCGCGGCGGTGAGGCCGGCGAGCGCGGTCCGCAGCAGATTGCCGTACAGCAGCGTCTGGCGGCGGCGCCAGCGGTCGAGGAGCACCCCGGCGAAGGGGCCGACGAGGGAGTACGGCAGGAGGAGCACGGCCATGGCGGAGGCGATGTCCGCCGGTGAGGTCTGCCGCTCGGGGGAGAAGACGACGTACGCGGCGAGCGCCACCTGGAAGACCCCGTCGGCGGACTGGGACAGCAGCCGGACGGCCAGCAGCCGGCGGAAATCACGGAGCCGCAGCAGCACGCGCAGATCGCGCAGGACAGCCATGTCCCTCAGCCTCACACAGTGCGGGGAACGAGGACGGACCCCGGGCGTGTGCCGGGGTCCGTCCTCGGAAGGGGTGGTCGGTGCGCGGTCAGCGCTCGACGTCTCCCTTGATGAACTTCTCGACGTTCTCGTGAGCCTCGTCGTCGTAGTACTGAACCGGCGGCGACTTCATGAAGTACGAGGACGCCGACAGGATCGGGCCTCCGATGCCGCGGTCCTTGGCGATCTTCGCGGCCCGCACGGCGTCGATGATGACACCGGCGGAGTTCGGGGAGTCCCAGACCTCGAGCTTGTACTCGAGGCTCAGCGGGACGTCACCGAACGCGCGGCCCTCGAGACGCACGTACGCCCACTTGCGGTCGTCCAGCCAGGCCACGTAGTCCGACGGCCCGATGTGGACGTTGTCGGCGCCCATGTCGCGGTCGCGGATCTGCGAGGTGACGGCCTGCGTCTTCGAGATCTTCTTGGATTCCAGGCGCTCGCGCTCGAGCATGTTCTTGAAGTCCATGTTGCCGCCGACGTTCAGCTGCATCGTGCGGTCCAGGATGACGCCCCGGTCCTCGAACAGCTTCGCCATCACGCGGTGCGTGATGGTGGCGCCCACCTGGGACTTGATGTCGTCACCGATGATCGGGACGCCCGCCTCGGTGAACTTGTCCGCCCACTCCTTGGTGCCGGCGATGAAGACCGGAAGGGCGTTGACGAAGGCGACCTTCGCGTC
>DOWQ01000058.1:1426-3000 GCA_003519485.1 Streptomyces sp.
AGCACCTGCACGACATCGACCGGAGTCTCGTCGGACTCCTCGATGGTCTGCTGGTAGTACTTGCCCAGCCCGTCCAGGGTGTGGCCGCGCCGCACCGGGACGCCGGTCGGCGGCACGTCAGCGATCTTGATGGTGTTGTTCTCGCTGGCGCCGATGGCGTCCGAGAGGTCGAGGCCGACTTTCTTGGCGTCGACGTCGAACGCGGCCACGAACTCGACGTCCCTGACGTGGTAGTCGCCGAACTGCACATGCATCAGACCCGGGACACGGCTGTCCGGGTCGGCGTCCTTGTAGTACTCGACGCCCTGCACCAGCGAGGCGGCGCAGTTGCCCACGCCGACGATGGCTACGCGAACCGAACCCATCCGGTTGCTCCCCTTGTGTACTCGACGAAGCCCTGCTGACTGCAGAGCCTCACTTGGCGGTGTCATCGGACGAATCCGGTCGGGGACCACCCCGGTCCCGGGGCGGGCCGTCCGTACTCTCCGATTGGTCGTGAGATTGCTGCGGAGCGCTCTCCGAGCCGGAGCCGGCGGCGGAGGGGCGCTGGTCGTGCCCCGCCCGTTCGCTCTCGATCAGCTCGTTCAGCCAGCGGACCTCGCGCTCGACGGACTCCATCCCGTGCCGCTGGAGCTCGAGGGTGTAGTCGTCCAGGCGCTCGCGAGTACGGGCCAGTGCGGCGCGCATCTTCTCGAGACGCTCCTCCAGCCTGCTCCGGCGCCCTTCCAGCACCCGCATGCGTACGTCCCGCGAGGTCTGCCCGAAGAAGGCGAAACGGACACCGAAGTGCTCGTCCTCCCACGCATCGGGCCCTGAATGGGCGAGCAGCTCCTCGAAGTGCTCCTTCCCCTCCGCCGTCAGCCGGTAGACGATCTTCGCCCGCCGGCCCGCGAGGGTGGCGGCCAGAGCATCCTCCGGCGCACTGCCCGGTTCCTCGATTAACCAGCCCTGACGGACCAGCGTCTTGAGGCAGGGATAGAGGCTGCCGTAGCTGAAGGCGCGGAACACCCCCAGTGAGGTGTTGAGCCGTTTCCGCAGCTCATAGCCGTGCATGGGGGATTCGCGGAGCAACCCGAGGATGGCGAACTCGAGGATGCCGGAGCGTCTGCTCATGCGTCGCCTTCCCCTTTCCCCTCGGTGTTCCCGGTCCCTATGTCCGGCTGATGTATCGACTCGATACATCCAGACGATAGAACGGTGGTGCCCGTGCGACAAGAGGGCCATGGGTGAACGGCGTCACATCACCATTCCCCCACAAGCGAGTTGACCGATTTGTGGCGAACATTCTGGCCCGGCGGGTTTTCGCCGTGCGTAGTCTGTGCGCCATGCAGACCACCGGGAACCATGAGGCGCGGGCAAGCGTCCTTATCCCGGGTGCAGTGCGGCCCGGCCCTTGTAGGAGGCTGCCGGACCGCACGTCGGGGGGACCGGAAGACCACTGTCGCGTCCAGGCGATAGCGCCTGCCCGAGGAGTAGCTGTTCCATGAGCGAGCACCGTCGCAAGCCACCGCAGTCCACAGGCGGTGGACGCGCCGCGGCCCGACGCGGAGCGCAGCCGCCGTCGTCCGGCCGCC
>DOWQ01000053.1 GCA_003519485.1 Streptomyces sp.
CTGACGGAATCACGAAACACTAGAAGACTCATGAAGATCTTGCTGAGGGGTTGTCCGGCCGCAGGCCGGGCGGCCCCTCCGGCTATGTGCTGACCGGGGCGAGGTGCCAGGTTTCGTTGGTTCGGGTGAGTGCGAGGTTGATCAGTCGGCGGAGGTTGAGGGCGGCTGCTCGGGTGTGGAGCCAGGTGTCGTTCTTGATGGTGCCGCGGTAGCGAAGTTTGCGGTTGCCGTGGTGGACGAGCCAGGCGACGGCACGTTCGACCGGTGGTCTCCAGCGCCGGTAGTCGGCCTGCCAGTCGGGATCGGTGGCGGCCTGGTGGCGGGCGGCGGCGAGCAGGTCGTGGTGCGGACGGATGGTCAGAATCCGCCCGGCCTTGGCCTGAGTGCACCGCTCACGAAGGGGGCATCCGGCGCACACGTCCTTGAACGAGGCTTTGCGCTGATGGTGCTGCCCGGCGGGAGCGGACAGAGGGACGGTGTGTCCGGCGGGGCAGGTCACGGTGGCGGCGACGGTGTCGATGACGAAGTCGTCGAGGGTGAAGCCGCCAGGAACGCAGGCCGCAGTGGTGCGGGTTTGAGATCCCCGTACCCACCGACCACGACCGTTTCGGCGGCGCCGCGGTTATCAGGGTGGTCCACGAGCCGGGCGACGGCCGCCCGCCCGGTGACCCCGGTCCCGTTACTCACCCTGAACGATCAAGGCCGGACCTGTGATTACAGGTCCGGCCTTCGTCGTTGCTGCCGCTATCCGCCCGGACGCCGCCCGCGGAGCCCCCGCCCGGTGTCGGCACGCCCGGGTAACGTCGCACTCACTGTGTCCCGCGCCCCGAGCCCGAGGAGCTGCTCAGCATGGATGCCGACTGGAACACCATCGACCGCCTGGTGGAGTGGCTGGACGAAGAGAGCTCGGTGACGCCGGACATGGATCGGGTACTGCGCGTGCTGAAGATCGTCGAAGAGGCCGGCGAGGTCGCCGAAGCAGTCCACGGGGTCACGGGCGCCAACCCCCGCAAGGGCCGGAGCCATACCTGGGACGACGTGCAGAACGAACTGTGCGACGTCATCTTCACCGGCATGGTCGCCCTCGCCACGATCACACCCGACGCCCGCAAGGTCTTCGCGCAGCGCCTCCAGTACGTCGCCGAGCGGTCCCTCACTACGTGAGCTGCTGCCTGCCGGGACGGGGCCCGTCCCGGGTCCGCCGCCCCCTGCGGGCCCTGGGCCGGGGATGCTCCTATAGAAGTCAAGCAGCAGGAGCGAGGTCGGTTTGGGTGATCTGTTCCGTTGGTGTGCTGGTCAGCGCGCGGTAGACCTCGCGGGCGACGAATCGCTTGAGGCAGCGCATGATGTCCTTCTTGGGGAGCCCTTCCTTGGTGCGGCGTTCGACATAGGCGCGGGTGCCCTCGTCGTAACGCATGCGGACCAGGACGATGGTGTGCAGGGCGTTGTTGGAGGCCCGGTCGCGGCCTCGGTTGAGGCGGTGGCGGTGGGTGCGGCCGGATGAGGCCGGGATCGGTGCGACACCGGCCAGGTGCGCGAACGCGGCCTCGGAGCGCATCCGCTCCGGGTTGTCGCCGGCCGAGGCCAGCAGCTGCCCGGCGGTTTCGGGGCCGACGCCGTAGAGCTCCAGGAGCGCGGGGGCGGCCTGGCGGGTCAGTGGGCCGAGTTCGGCGTCCAGCTCGGCGATCTCCTCGTCCATGGTCTGGTGGCGGCGGGCCAGGCGGCGCAGGGCCGCTCGTGTGGCGGCCAGCGGGCGGGACAGGTCGTTGCCCGGCCGCAAGCGGGACACGGTTCGTATGAGTTCTGCCCGCTGCTGTCCGGCGACGTGTTCGCGGAGCATCGCGGGTGCGGAGACGAGCAAGCCTCGGATCTGGTTCATCGCCTGGGTGCGGGCCTTGACCGCGCTGGGGCGGGCGACTCTCAGCACGCGCACGGCCTCGACCACGCCGTCCCGGCTCTTCGGGGTGCCGGTGACCCGGCCGGACAGGACAGCCATCGCGGCTGCGTAAGCGTCGATCGGGTCGGATTTGCCCTTCATCCGGCGGGTCTTGCGGTCGGGGCGGTCGACGTCGATGACCGCGACCCCGGCGGCGGTCAGCACCCGGGCGAGCTCGGCCCCGTAGGCGCCGGTGCCCTCCACACCCACCGCGGTCAGCATGCCGTGGGAGCGCATCCAGTCCAGCAGGTCGCGGTAGCCGCGGATGCTGGCGGGGAACTCCCGGTCGGCCAGGTGCCGGCCGGTGGAGTCGATCATCGCGGCGTGGTGTGTCAGGCCATGGGTGTCGACTCCGCCGGTGATCTCCGGGGCGTCGTGCGTCATGCTGGTCATGTCCGTCCTTGTGGCGTGTCCGTTCCGAGGGCGGCACGCGCCGGTCGGGCGGGTGGACAAGACAGTGACGGGGCTTCTGGACCAAGCTCCTGACTTGTTGAATCGAGCCCAGACGCTCGGTCTGCAGCCGTAGCGTCCAGGGTGTCGGCCGACAAGGCCGCTGCCTTGATGAAGGGCATCCGGCCGGTCACGGCCACCGACAACTGCCGCCGTGGCACAGCCCGTGATTTGCTGGCCGACCTGCGCCGACTGGACCGGCAGGTCAAGGACAACGAAGCCGAGATGCGCGAGGCTGTCGCGGCCACCCGCACCACGCTGACGGCCCTGCCGGGCCTGGGCACCGTGCTGGCCGCGAAGGTCATCGGCCACATCGGGGACGTCAGCCGGTTTCCGACCGAGCACCACTTCGCCAGCTACACCGGCAGCGCCCCCTTGGACGCCTCCAGCGGCAACAACGTCCGCCATCGACTCAACACCGGCGGCAACCGCGCGCTGAACTCGGTGCTGCACACCATCGCCGTCTGCCAGATCCGCGACGGCGGGCGCGGGCAGGACTACTACCTCCGCAAGATCAGTGAGGGGAAGACGCCTTCGGAGGCCCGCAGGGCCCTCAAGCGACGTCTGTCCAACGTGGTCTACCGGATCATGAAACGAGACCAACGGAACCACCTCGCTCAAGCCGCTTGACACACAGAGGCGCTATGAAGTCACAAACGCCCGTCCGGCCGCGTGCGTGATGACGGCCGGCGGGCCGACAAATCCCGAACAGGACAGTCGAAACGTCAGTCAGTCGGAGGGTCAGACCCACCAGCGGCGTCACCACGAACATCATCACTGTCAGTCGGCGACCGGGTAGCCCCAGCGCTCGGCTATTCCCCGGAGCTCGTCCGGCAGGGCGGCGGTGTCCGCCGGGGTCACCGGGCGGGCGGGCAGGACCCGGCCCGACTTGATGTTGTCGCTCCAGTCGCCGAGCTGCGGCCGGTACGGCCCGTGGTCGCGGCGCCCGTAGTCCAGCAGCCCCTCCTCCCACTCGAGCCCGAGGTAGTCGCAGACCTCCCCGGTGATCCGCGCCGGCTCGGCGGTCAGCTCCTCGTAGTGCACCGTCAGTCCGGGCAGGACGCGTTCGGCCTCCTCGAGCCGGCGGGCGTAGTGGGTCACCTCTTCGAGGACCTCCGCGCGGTCGGCGCCGCTGCGCCGGTTCATCAGCGAACCGACGACCGCGCCCGGGTGTCGGCGCAGGAAGATGTAGCGGGCCTTCGGCCAGCAGCGTCGCAGCCGCTCCCAGGCCAGCGTGTTCGGCGGGGTCTTGTCGACGATCAGCCGCTTGCCGCTGCGCTCCAGCTCCAGGTGGAGGATCCGGTCCCACAGGACGTGCTCCAGCTCCTCCTTGTCCAGGTGCAGTTCCCGCATCGCGGCGGCGCTGAAGTCGCGGTCCAGCCGGACGTGCACCGTGCGCAGGTGCATCTCGTGCGGCGCCCGGATCTGCGAGTGGCTGTTGAGCAGGACGCGCAGCAGGGTCGAGCCGGAGCGGACGGGCGAGAGCACGAACACCGGGGACTCGACCAGCCGCGGCGCCCGCGGAACGGTCCCTCCCACCGAGCTCGGCTCCACGGACTCCCCGTTCGGTCCGCCGGGAGCCGCCGTACCGCCCAGTCCCCCGACCGGCGGCCGGAGCGCCTCGGCGAGCAGCCTGCCTCTGCGCCGCAGCCCCTTACGCACTGTGTCCCGCCGGGCTTCCCGCGCCTCGCTCATCGCTCGCCTCTCCTGGTACGCCGGTGACGGAGTCACCCCTTCCACCGCCCATACGAGCGGACCGGGGCGAACGCCCGGCGACGGAGAGGTGAGCGGCAGGGTTCCGAGAGCCAGCGGACGGGGGCGTTCGGCGGCCTGCGCGCCCGCGTCCCGGCCGCCGACCGGACTTCCCCGGACTTCCCCG
>DOWQ01000292.1 GCA_003519485.1 Streptomyces sp.
CGGCGGGGCCGGTTCCGATACCGGTTCCGATACCGGCTCCGGTGCCGGCGAGGACCGCAGCCGGCCCTCCCCGACCCGCGGCGAGGCGGCCGGCGGATCCGGCGACTACCGCCGCACACCCGGCGGCTCGGACGGCGGCTCGGGCACTGGCGGCGCGGACGGCGCACGTACGCGCAGCGGCGCCGACAGCGACAGCGACAGCGGCGGACGGAATCGAGGGCAGGACGCGGAGGCCGAACAGGGCGCAAACCAGGGGTCGGCCAGGCCCGCTCCGTGAGCCGCTCCCGGTCATGCCCCTCCCCTGCGCCCCGCCGTGCCTCCGCTCAGCGCCCCAGCCGGGACGACTGCGCAAGGCTGACGCGACGTATCAGCAGGAGCAGCAGTACGGCCGCCGCCGCGGCGAAGAACGCGCTGACCGGCGTCGCTCCGGGCACGATCAGCACCTGGTGGTTCTCCAGCCGTACGCCGTCGGCGTAAGCCGTCGTGCTGGTCAGCCGCACCCCGGTGAACCAACTCAGCAGCCAGCAGGACCACCAGCCGACGAGGAGCCTCGGCGTCCGGCGCGGGGACACCGGTTCGGCGGTTCCCCACCACACGTCCAGCATCACCTGGAGCGGCAGCCACAGAAAGCCGACCGGCACGAACCAGGAGCCGACGGCCCAGCCGGGCCTCAACCGGCGCGGGCCCGCCCACCGGTACGGATCCAGGTGCTCGATGTTGTGCCGCGCCTGGTGCAGCCACACCAGGAACACCGGGATCACAGCCAGCAGCACCACGGACGACAGCCCGAACAGGAAGGCTTGCGCGGCCTCCTCGTCCAGTAGCCCGAGCACACCGGTCGTGGCGTAGAGCCCGGCCGCCGCTCCCAGCAGCCCGCCGGCCCAGCCGCCGAGCAACGCCACGCCGTACGGCGGCTTCAGCGGTACGCCCGCCCCCTGCCACGGCGAAGCGGGCGGCGGATACGGAGACGGCTGTGAGTGCGGGTACGGCTGGGGCTGGAGGTACGGCTGAGGCTGGAGGTATGGCTGAGGCTGGGGAAACGACCGGGGTCCGGGGTACGGCCGTCCCGGCGGGGAGAACCGCTCCGGCCCGGAATCCGATCCGCCGTCCCACTGAGCGTTCCGCTCCGACATGTCGCCCTCACGTTCCCCTCGCATATCGCACATCCCCGCCGACCGCGGCCGTTTGCCGCCGGCCTCGAACACGAACACGACTACGACCAGGCCGCGGATCGTCGCCCATACCTACAGCGTCACCGGGCACGCCTTTCATCACGGATCTCGGTTCAGCACTCGCCCCTCGCGGCTTTGGCGGCTTCTATTCCGGCGAGTGACGCGGAACGGCCGTCCGCGCTTCGACCGACGCCCGGCAACGACCGAGTGCGAACTGCCGCTGGAGCCGTTTTCTGCCCCGGCGGCGAAACAGCCGGCGGCACCGGTCCGGATTCGTATTCCTGCTGCCCGGAAACGAAACGGAGAACCAGCGGCCGATACAGCGTCAGCGGAAACGGGCCCGCTGCCGGAACCCTTGCGGAGCCCCCCGCCCCAGTGCCGCAACCGCCGCCGGTCCGCCGCCGTCACCCGCCCCCGGTCAGCTGGGCGGTCCTCAGCACGACCAGGGCCACCAGCACCAGCAGTACGGCCGCCGCGCCCGCCGCCTGTACGGCTGTACGGCGCCGCCTCGGCGCGAAGGCGAGGGCCAGCCCGACCGCGCCGCCCGCGAGCAGTCCGCCCAGGTGCCCCTGCCAGGAGGTGATGCCCGCCGAGATCACCATCCAGATCAGCAGGAACGCGATCAGCCGCCCGCCGCCCAGCGGATCGTGGTGCAGCCGTCGGGTGAGCAGGTAGTGGGCGGCGGCCAGGCCGAAGATCGCGCCGGAGGCGCCGATCGTGCTCCGGTCCGGCGCGAGCAGGTACACCAGCACCGAGCCGCCGAGCGCGGAGAGCAGGTAGAGGGCCAGGAAGCGCGACTTGCCGAGCTGTTCCTCGGCCACCCGGCCGAGGGTCCACAGGCAGTACAGGTTGAGGGCGATGTGCGCGAGCCCGAAGTAACCCTGTGTGGGCAGCAGATGCAGGAAGGCGGAGGTGATGAGGCGGTACCACTCGCCGTGGGCGACGCCCACCGCCTCGTACCCCGGGAGGGGCCCGCCGTCGTAGAGGTAATGCGTGCCGTCCGGTCCGACGAGCCCCTGGCCGAGGTTGCCCAGCAGGTCGACGAGCCCTGGCCGGGCGAGCTCACCGGCGTACAGCAGCACATTGAGCGCGATCAGTACGTACGTCACCACGGGCGTGGCGTTCGTGGTGACGCGGGCGCCGAAGACCGTACGGGCCTGCCGGACGCTCTTCTGCCCCTCCCGTACGCACTCCACGCACTGGTGACCGACCGGCGCCTCCCGCATGCAGTCGGGGCAGATGTAGCGGTCGCACCGGGTGCACCGGACGTAGGTCTCCCGCTTGGCGTGGCGGTAACAGGTGGTGACCGGGGGCTGAGTGCCCTGACCGGCTTCCGTGGTGGTCACGAGGGTGTTCTCCGAGGGGCGCGGTGTCCGACACAACAGATCCGCAGGGTTCTACTCTCCCCGGTGAACAGCGGTCAAGCCACCGGACATTGCGGACCGCACGCCCGCCCGACGGCCCTCCGCGCCCGCAGGCAGCGGCC
>DOWQ01000271.1 GCA_003519485.1 Streptomyces sp.
CTTGACAACAACATTAGGAAGCCACGAAAAGGAAGGGCGGGTGAGCCTGTTCGCCGCCCGCGGCCGGGCCCGGTCCGGCCAAGCGTCCCGCGCCTGACCTGCCCGTCGGCCGGTGAGAATAATCAGTGCCGCGATGTCGTACCGCAGTGCGATGCTGGCGGATGTGGAAAGCAGATCCATCAGTCCCGTGTTCGTCGGCCGCGGTGATGAACTGAGCACGCTCACCGGCGCGCTCACCCGCGCCGCCGAGGGCGAGCCGCAGACGCTGCTCGTCGGCGGTGAGGCCGGCGTCGGCAAGACCCGGCTGCTGGAGGAGTTCCTCACCGTCGCCCGGCAGGAGGGCGCCGTCACCGCTGTCGGCGGCTGCCTCGAACTGGGCGCGGACGGCCTGCCGTTCGCGCCCTTCGCCACGGCGCTCCGCTCGCTGCACCGGCAGCTCGGCAGCGCACTGGAGGAGGCCGCGGCGGGCCGTGAGGCCGACCTCGCCCGGCTGCTCCCCGACATCCACGCGCCCGCCGGCGGATATGTCCCGCCGGGCGGCCGGGAGAGCCACGACCAAGAAGGCAGGGCCCGGCTGTTCGAGGTCACCGCGCGGCTCCTGGAGCGGCTCGCCGCCGACCGCACGCTCGTCGTCGTCATCGAGGACCTGCACTGGGCCGACCGCTCCACCCGCGAGCTGCTGGGCTATCTCTTCCGCTCGCTGCAGAGCTCCCGGCTCATCGTGCTCGCCAGCTACCGCACCGACGACATCCACCGGCGGCACCCGGTCCGCCCCTTCCTCGCCGAGCAGGACCGGCTGCGCACCGTCCGCCGGGTGGAACTCCCGCGGCTCAGCCGCGAGGAGGTGCGCAGCCAGCTCGCCGGAATCCGGGGCGCCGAGCCGGAGCGCGGCCTCGCCGACGAGATATTCCAGCGCTCCGAGGGCAATCCGTTCTTCGTCGAGGAGCTGGCCACCAGCGACTACGACTCCCACGGACTCAGCGACTCGCTGCGCGACCTGCTGCTGGTACGGGTCGAGGCGCTGCCCGAGCCCGCCCAGCGCATCGTCCGGACGGCCGCCCGCGACACCACCTCCGAGTACGCCCTGCTCGCCGCCGTGACCGGCTGCGGTGACGACGAGCTGATCGAGGGACTGCGGATCGCGGTCGGCGGCAATGTGCTGGTCCCCACCGACGACGGCGACGGCTACCGCTTCCGGCACGCCCTGCTGCGCGAGGCGATCGTCGACGACCTGCTGCCCGGCGAGCGCTCCCGGCTCAGCCGGCGCTATGCCGAGGCGCTGGAGGCCGACCCGTCCCTCGTACGGGCCGAGCAGCGCGCCACCCGCCTCGCGAGCTACTGGTACCAGGCGCACGACGCCGCCAAGGCGCTGCCCGCCGTGCTGGTGGCGGCGGGCGAGGCCCGGCGGCGGCACGCCTACGCCGAGCAGCTCAAGCTGCTGGAGCGGGCCATGGAGCTCTGGGACGACGTCCCCGAGGAGCAGCGCGACCGGCTGCCGGACGTCGGCAACACCGAGTCGTACCCCCCGCTCGCCTCGGGCATGGGCGCCTCCACCCGCGGCTGCTGCCCGGACCGGCCCGGCCCCCATCTGCACTTCGTCGACCTGCTCGCCGAAGCCGTCGTCGCCGCCCGCTGGGACGAGTCCCGGGACCGCGCCCTCACCCTCGCCAAGAAGGCGCTCAAGCTGATCGACGAGCGGGCGGACCCGGTGCGGGCCGCCTGGTTCTGGATGGAGCGGTCCCGGCTGATGACCGGGCTCGGCCGCGGGGACGGCTGGGCCGAGATCGCCAGGGCGCAGGAGCTGGTGCGCGGGCTGCCGCCGTCCGCCGTGCACGCCGATGTGCTGGCCCTCGCGGCCACCTGGCACAGCCTGCACGTCTCCGGCACGGACACCCTCCCGCTCGCCGAGCGCGCCGTGGAGCTGGCCCGGCTGGTCGGTGACGAGGAGGTCGAGCTCTACGCCCGCGTCACGCTGTCCTCGCTGCGGGTCGCCGCCGGCGAGCCGGAGGAGGGCATCGCCGAGCTCTACGCCGTACGGGAGCTGCTCGACCGGGCCCCGGCGCCCCGCGCGCTGGGCCGGGCTCACGGCAATCTGGTCGACGCGCTGCACAAGACGGGCCGGTCCGCGGAGGCCGTCGAGGCCGCGCGGGTGGGCATCGAGGTGCTGCTCCGGCACGGGCTGCACGACATCGCGAGCTTCGCGGCGGGCAACATGGCCGAGGCGCTGCTGACCCTCGGGGAGTGGGACCGCGCCGCGGCCGTCCTCGACGAGTACCGCGGCCGGGCCCGCAGCTCCCGGGCGCTCGCCTCGATCGCCCTGCACGACGCCGCCCTCGCCCTCGACCGGGGCGAGTACGCCCGGGTCCCGGAGCTGATCGCCGCCTGCCGCACCCACCTCGGCAAGAACGACATGGAGCCGCAGTACGAACTCCCGCTCGCCGAGACGGAGATGCGCCGGGCCGCCGCCGCAGGCCGCTTCGACGAGGGGCGCAGGGCCCTGGAGTGCGCGCTGGGCCTGCTGCCGCTGCTCGGTCAGGAGCCGTACGTCTGGCAGCTCCTGGTGAGCGGCGCGGCCATGGCGGCGGACGCCCGGGGCCTGCCCGGCACGGACGGGTGCGAGCAGCGGGCGCTGGTGGAGCGGCTGCGCCTGGCGG
>DOWQ01000619.1 GCA_003519485.1 Streptomyces sp.
GCACCATCCGACCCCACCGGACAGGCGGGCGAACGGGCAAGCCGGCCGGGCGGACGGGCCGGCGAGCGGAGCGGCCGGGCGGCGCACGAACTGACGAGCCCGCCCCCGGACATCCGGGGGCGGGCTCTTCGCCGTGCGGTGGCACCGCCATGCAGCACCGCAGGACGTCTGCTCAGCCGAAGCGGCCGGAGATGTAGTCCTCCGTCGCCTGGACGGAGGGGTTGGAGAAGATCCGCTCGGTCTCATCCGTCTCGATGAGCTTGCCGGGCTGGCCGACGGCCGAGAGGTTGAAGAACGCCGTACGGTCCGAGACGCGCGCCGCCTGCTGCATGTTGTGCGTCACGATGACGATCGTGAAGCGCTCCTTCAGCTCGCCGATCAGGTCCTCGATGGCCAGGGTCGAGATCGGGTCCAGCGCGGAGCAGGGCTCGTCCATCAGCAGCACCTGCGGCTCGACCGCGATGGCGCGGGCGATGCACAGCCGCTGCTGCTGGCCGCCGGAGAGGCCGGAGCCGGGCTTGTTGAGCCGGTCCTTGACCTCGTTCCAGAGGTTGGCGCCCTTGAGGGACTTCTCGACGACGCCGTCCAGGTCGCGCTTCTTGGTCGCGCCGTTGAGGCGCAGGCCGGCCGCGACGTTGTCGTAGATCGACATGGTCGGGAACGGGTTCGGGCGCTGGAAGACCATGCCGACCATGCGGCGCACGGCGACCGGGTCGACATGCGAGTCGTACAGATTCTCGTCGTCCAGCATCACCTTGCCCTCGACGCGCCCGCCGGGGGTGACCTCGTGCATCCGGTTCAGGGTGCGGAGGAAGGTGGACTTGCCGCAGCCGGACGGGCCGATGAAGGCCGTCACGGAGCGGGGCTCGACGGTCATGGAGATGTCGTCGATGGCTTTATGACTGCCGTAGAAGGCGCTGAGCCCGCTTACGTCGATGCGCTTGGCCATGGGTGTCGCTCGCAATCGTGTGGGATGGCCCCGCGCACGGAGCCGCATATCGGGTGCCTTAGCGGCCGGTCTTGGGTGCCTTCCAGCGGGCGATGCCGCGGGCGAGCAGGTTGAGGACCATGACGAAGATGATCAGAGTGAGTGCCGCGCCCCAGGCCCGGTCGTAGGAGTGCGGGGTGCCCAGCATGTACTCCTGGTACACGTACAGCGGCAGCGACGCCTGCGGCCCGTCGAGCGGATCGTTGTTGATGAAGGAACTGCCCAGGACCAGCAGCAGGACGGGGGCCGTCTCGCCCGCGATACGGGCGATGGCCAGCATCACGCCGGTGGTGATACCGCCGATGGCGGTGGGCAGTACGACCTTCAGGATGGTCCGCCACTTGGGCACACCGAGTGCGAGGGACGCCTCACGGAGCTCGTTGGGGACGAGCTTGAGCATCTCCTCGGTGGAGCGGACGACGATCGGCATCATCAGGATGGCGAGGGCCAGCGAGCCGGCGAAGCCGGACGGGCCCATGCCGAAGGTCAGCACCCAGGTGGAGAGGATGAACAGGCCGGCGACGATCGAGGGGATGCCGGTCATGACGTCCACGAAGAACGTGACGGCCTTGGCGAGCCGGCCCTTGCCGTACTCCACCAGGTAGATCGCGGTGAGCAGACCCACCGGTACGGCGATCAGCGTCGCGAAGCCGACCTGTTCCAGGGTGCCGATGATGGCGTGGTAGATGCCGCCGCCGGGGACGGTCTGGTTGAGCCCGGCCATGGAGTGCGACAGGAAGTACCCGTCGAGCACCTTCATGCCGCGGACGGCGGTCACCCAGGCCAGCGAGACCAGCGGGACGATGGCGAGGGCGAAGCAGACCCAGACGACGCTGGTGGCGATCCGGTCCTTGGCCTGCCGGGAGCCCTCGACGGCCGTGGTGACCGTGTAGGTCCCGATGACGAAGAAGGCGGCGGCGATCATGCCCCACTGCACCCGGCTCTGCCAGCCGGCGGCCAGGCCGAGGCCCACCGCGAGGGCGATCGAGGCGATCGCGATGCCGACGGGCGCCCAGCGGGGCATCCGGCGGCGGGCGATGGTGACGTCCGGAAGCGGGTCCATGACCGGTGTCCTGTCGATGACGGTGTCGCTCATGCGTTGGCCCCCGAGTACTCCTTGCGGCGGGCGATGATCAGTCGGGCCGCGCCGTTCACCAACAGGGTCATGACGAAGAGCACCAGACCGGAGGCGATGAGGGCGTCCCGGCCGAACTCGTTGGCCTCGTTGAACTTCGCGGCGATGTTCTGGGCGAAGGTGCCGCCGCCCGGATCCAGCAGATGGCCGGAGAACAGGAAGGTCGGCGAGAGGACCGTGGCGACGGCCATCGTCTCGCCGAGCGCGCGGCCGAGGCCCAGCATGGAGGCGCTGATGATGCCGGAGCGGCCGAAGGGCAGCACCGAGATCCGGATGACCTCCCAGCGGGTGGCGCCGAGGGCGATCGCGGCTTCCTCGTGCATCCGCGGCACCTGGAGGAAGACCTCACGGGTGACGTTGGTGATGACCGGCAGGATCATCACGGCCAGCAGGATGCCCACGGTGAAGAGGTTCCGGGCCGGGCCGGTGCCGGCCTTGTCGAAGATGTACGTCCAGCCGAGGTACTGGTCGAGCCACTTGTTCATCCCGCCGAGGTACGGCACCAGGACGAGCGCGCCCCAGAGGCCGTAGACGATGCTGGGCACCGCGGCGAGCAGGTCGATGACGTACGCCAGCGGGCCGGCGAGCCGGCGCGGCGCGTAGTGGGAGACGAACAGCGCGATGCCGACGGCGACGGGCACCGCGATGACCATCGCGATGATCGAGCTGACGACGGTGCCGTAGGCGAGGATCGCGATGCCGAATTCGACCGGCTCGCCCTGCGGGTTCCACTCGAAAGCGGTGAGGAAGTTGGCCTTGTTCTCGGATATCGCGATGTAGGCCCGGTAGGTCAGGAAGACCGCGATGGCGGCCATGATGACCAGCAGCAGGATGCCGGACCCGCGGGAGAAGGCGAGGAAGATTTTGTCCCCGGGACGCGCGGCCTTGCCTTCGAGGGTCGGCGAGGGGGCTATCGGCGACGGTGGCGGCGCCGAGGCGAGGGGCGAGGTGTCCATAGTGGCTCCGGTCTGGGTGGGGATATCCCCTGGCGGCGGTGCACCGGATGGGAAGCCCCGCAGGCCCCGCGGAGGTGATCTCCCGCGGGGCCTGCGGCTCGATCAGGAGAGGGTCGGGATGACTTCGCGCACCTTGGCCGCGATCTCGGCCGGGAGCGGCGCGTAGCCCTCGTCGGAGAGGATCTTCTGGCCGTCCTCACTGGCGGTGTAGGCCAGGAACGACTTCATGGCCTTGCTCGTCTCGGGCTTGTTGCCCTTGTCGCAGGCGATCTCGTAGGTCACGAGGATGACCGGGTAGGCGCCCTCGGCCTTGGTCGCGTAGTCCAGCTCCAGGGCGAGGTCGTTGCCCTTGCCGATGACCTTCGCCGCGGCGATGGCCTTGGAGGCGTTCTCGGAGGTGGCCTCGACGGGCGCGGAGGCGCCGGTGTCAATCTTCACCGAGTTCAGGTTGTTGCTGGTGGCGTAGGAGAGCTCGAAGTAGCCGATGGAGCCCTCGACCTGCTTGACCTGGGCGGCCACGCCGGAGGATCCGCTGGCGGACTGGCCGCCCTTGGCGGGCCAGGACTTCTCGTCCTCGTACTTCCAGTCGTCGGGCGCCGCGGTCTTGAGGTACTTGCCCAGGTTCTGGGTGGTGCCCGACTCGTCGGAGCGGTGGAACGCCTGGATGTCGGTGGAGGGCAGCTCGGCGTTCGGGTTGAGCTTCTTGATCGCCGGGTCGTCCCACTTCTTGATCTTCGAGTCGAAGATCTTGGCGATGGTGGACGCGTCCAGGACCATGTCGTCGACGCCGGAGAGGTTGTAGCTGATGGCGACGGGGCCGCCGACCATCGGCAGGTTGATGCCCTTGCCGCTCTTGCAGACCTTCTGGGAGGCGGCGACCTCGTCCTCCTTGAGGGCGGAGTCGGAGCCGGCGAACGCGGTGGTGCCCTGGTTGAACTGGGTGATGCCGCCACCCGAGCCGACCGGGTTGTAGTTGATCTGCGTGTCGGGGCAGGCGGCCATGTAGTTCTTGATCCAGAGGTCCATGGCGTTCTTCTGCGCGGACGAGCCGGAGGCGAGGAGCTTGCCCTCGCCGTCGCACTTGATGTCACCGGCTGCCTTGGTGGCGTCGGCGCCCTGGGTGTTGTCGTCCGAACCGCAGGCGGTGAGGAGCAGTGCGCCGGAGACCGCGACCGCGCCGACGGTGAGGGCCCGGAAGCCGCGGCCGTTCTTACGCTGGAGCTTCACCTTCGAGTGTTCCTTCCTGGCGTCCGCCGGCGGACGGCGAAGCAGAGAATCAGTAGTTCCGTGCATCAACCCGGCAGCTGTTCGCACACCGGTATTGCTGAAATTAGGCAGATGAGGTGAATCCACCGACGGGACCGGGTGAACACGGGGTGAACCTCACCCATCGGTGCGGCGACCCGGCGTCACGGAAGGCGCGTCGAGTGATTCAGGACATCTTTTGGGGCGTAGGAGGCCGGACGGCGGGGCACCGGAGAGTGGCCGGAGTCATACCGTCCGGAGGCGCGGATGCGATCCGCCCCTGTTGCATTCTGCGGCTCCGTGGCAGCATCCGCGCATAGGAGACAGCGCGTCAGCAGGCGAGTACGGCGAGGTAAGAAGCGAGCGGAGGCGGCCGGTGGGGCGGCAGCGGTTGATCGTGACGGCGACGGCTCTGGTGTGTGCGGCCGGGTCACTGCTGGCCCCCGGGGCGGCGTACGCCTCCTCGGCGGACCCCGACCGGCCGCCGATCTCGGCCGCGGCCCTGGAGGAGGTCCGCGCGGAGATCGAGGCCCTCTACCACGAGGCGGGGACGGCGACGGACGCGTACAACGCGGCTCGCGAGAAGACGGGCAAGCAGTCGCGGGAGATCGACCGGATCGGCCGGCGGACCGCCGAGGCGGAGCGCCGGATGGAGCTGTTGGAGTGGCAGGCGGGCGCGATGGCCCGCGCCCAGTACCGGAACGGCGGGATACCGGACTCGGCGAGGCTGCTGCTGACCGACGGCCCCGCGGACTTCCTGCACGGCGCGGACACCGTCCGCAAGGGCCAGCAGGCGCAGCAGGGCCTGATCAAGAGCTTGAAGAAGACCCGGAGCGAGCTGGCCGCCTACGCCGAATCGGCGAGCGAGCGGTGGCGCGAGCTGCGCGCGCAGCAGAAGAAGAAGGCTGCCGCCAGGGAGGACGTCGAGGCGAAGATCGAAGCGGCCGAGGAGCTGGAGTCGGAGCTCGCGGCGGAGGAGCGGGAGCAGCTCCGGAAGCTCGAGGAGGAGGCGGCCCGCGAGGCGCAGGCGAAGTGGCTGGACTCCGGCGTGCTGGACGAGATCGACGCGAAGGCCTCCGCGCGGGGCAAGAAGGCGATCGAGTACGCCACGGCACAGCTCGGCAAGGACTACGAGTGGGGGGCGGAGGGCCCGCTGACGTACGACTGCTCGGGCCTGACCTCGAAGGCGTGGGCGGCGGCCGGCCGGACCATCCCGAGGACCTCGCAGGAGCAGTGGAAGCGGCTGCCCCGGGTGGAGATCCAGGACATGCGGCCGGGGGATCTGATCATCTACCACTCGGACGCCAGCCATGTCGGCATGTACGTGGGCGACGGCGCGATCGTGCACGCGCCGCGGCCGGGGCGGCAGATCACGGTCACCGGGGCGGGCTCGATGAGAATCCTGGGCGTCGTACGGCCGGACAGGTGACGGCTGCGCACACGACAGCCGGCCGCCCGGCCGCACGGCCTGCCACGCGCGG
>DOWQ01000495.1 GCA_003519485.1 Streptomyces sp.
GGCCCCCGCCGCGGAGGTCGGCAAACCCGGCGGCAAACCCGGCGGCACGCCCGGTGGCGCCGCGCAGCCCGGCGAGGCCGTCACCGGTATGGGCCTGCCCAAGCGGCGGCCCAAGGTGGTGGCGGCGCGGGAGCCCGTACGGGAGCGGGCCGAGGCTGTGGACGCGGAGGCGCTGCGCCGCAGGCTCGGAGGTTTCCACCAGGGGGCGCGGGACGGTCGGCGTGACGCCGAGGCCGAACTCGCCGAGCAGACCGGAGAACACCACACAGGGGGACTGGACGAGGGTGGCACAGTCGAGGAGGCACGCGGTTGAACGCGTATACCAAGCCCAGCCCGGAGTCGCCGAGCGATTACGGCCTCAGCCCTGAGGCTCGCAATCTGCAGTGGCTGCTGGTCAATCTGGTCGAGGAGGTGCCCGGCGTCCACTCGGTGGCCGTCGTCTCCTCCGACGGCCTGATGCTGCTCAGCTCCGATCCTGGCCGGGCGGCACAGCCCGGCGTGGGTGAGGGCGACGGCGAACCCCCCCAGGGGTCGAGCGCCGATCTGGCCACGATCGTGTCCGGCGTCGGTGCGCTGACGACCGGCGCCGCGAAGCTCATGGACGCCGGCAGCGTCAAACAGACAATGATCGCGATGGACGAGGGCAGCGTCTTCGTCATGTCGGTCAGCGACGGTTCACTGCTCGGCGTGCACGCCATGCCGGACTGCGACATGAACGTGGTCGCCTACCACATGGCGCGGTTCGTGGGCCGCGCCGGCCACGTCCTCACCCCCGAACTCCGCAACGAACTGCGCAAGTCCCTGGAGAGCCGGCAGTGACCTCCTCGCCCAAGCTGCCCACCCGCGGTCCGGACCGCGGCTCGCAGCGCAAGCCGGCGCGGGTGCGCCCGTACTCGCTGACCGGCGGACGGACCCGCTTCGGGCACGTACTGCTCGTCGAGACCTTCGTCGCCGCCATCGAGGTCCCCGAGGACCGGCCCGAACTGACGGCCGGCAACTGGGGCGACCGGGTCATGCCGGAGATGCGGGCCATCGTCGAGCTGTGCCGCCGGATGCGCTCCGTCGCGGAGATATCCGCGCTGCTGCGGATCCCGCTGGGCGTGGTCCGGGTGCTGATCAGCGACCTGGCGGACCAGGGAAAGATACGGGTCTACGGCACCGGCACCGAGACTGACACCGGCCGCCCCGAACGCGCACTGCTCGAAAGGGTCCTGAGTGGACTTCGCCGGCTCTGACACCATCCACCGCACAGCGACCCGCACAAGAAGGGACGACGCGGCCGAACCCGGTGAGGACGTACAGAGCTGGCAGACCGACCGCAGCCGCGCCCCCGTATCCACCAAGATCGTGGTGGCGGGCGGCTTCGGCGTCGGCAAGACGACCTTCGTCAGCTCCGTCTCCGAGATCACCCCGCTCACCACCGAAGCGGTCATGACACAGGCGAGCGAGGACGTCGACGACATCGCCGCGACGCCCGACAAGGTCACCACGACCGTCGCGATGGACTTCGGCCGGATCACGCTCGACGCGGACCTGGTGCTCTATCTGTTCGGCACTCCCGGCCAGAAGCGCTTCTGGTTCATGTGGGACGACCTGGTGCGCGGCGCGATCGGCGCCGTCGTGATGGCCGACACCCGGCGGCTGGCCGACTGCTTCCCGGCGCTCGACTACTTCGACAGCTGCGGGCTGCCGTACGTCGTCGCGGTGAACCACTTCGAGGGGTCCGAGGCCTACGCGGCGGAGGACGTCCGCGAGGCGCTGTCCGTACCGGGCCACGTGCCGGTCGTCATCATGGACGCGCGGAGCCGGGTCGCCGTCCTGGAATCGCTGCTCACACTCGTCGCCCACACCCTTGACGCCACCCCGGAGTGACGTAACCTCCGGCGCGGAACCCGCGGTTCCGCTCCGTCTTTTGCCAGTTTTGAGAGAGAGCACGATCATGCGGAAGATACTCGTTGTCGGAGCCGGGCAGTCCGGCCTCCAACTCGCCCTCGGCCTCCAGCACCACGGCTACGAGGTCACCCTGATGTCGAACCGCACGGCGGACGAGATCCGCTCGGGCCGGGTCATGTCCACCCAGTGCATGTTCCACACCGCGCTCCAGCACGAGCGGGATCTCCAGTTGAACTTCTGGGAGAGCCAGGCCCCGCGCATCAAGGGCCTCGGCATCTCCGTCGCCGCCCCCGACTCCTCGCGCGCCGTGGACTGGGTCGGCATGCTCGACGGCTACGCCCAGTCCGTCGACCAGCGGGTGAAGATGGCCGGCTGGATGGAGACCTTCGCCCAGCGCGGCGGACAACTCGTCATTCACGGTGCCGCCGTCTCCGACCTCGACTTCTTCGCCCGCACCTACGACCTGGTGCTGGTGTCGGCCGGCAAGGGCGAGCTGGTGTCGATGTTCGAACGGGACGCCGAGCGCTCCCCGTACGACACCCCGCAGCGCGCGCTGGCCGTCGCATACGTGCACGGGCTCGGGCCGCGCCCCGAGCACCCGGACTTCGACGCGGTGCGCTGCAACCTGGTGCCCGGCGTCGGCGAGATGTTCATCATGCCGACGGTCACCAACTCCGGCCGCGCCGACATCCTCTTCTGGGAGGGCGTACCCGGCGGCCCGCTCGACGTCTTCAACGGCATCAAGGACCCCAACGAGCACCTGGCCACGACGCTCGAGCTGATGGAGAAGTACCTCCCCTGGGAGTACGCCCGCGCCACCCGCGTCGAGCTCACCGACGCCGGCGGCACCCTCGCCGGCCGCTATGCCCCGACCGTCCGCAAGCCCATCGGCACGCTGCCCTCCGGTGGCCTGGTGCTCGGCGTCGGCGATGTGGTCGTCGCCAACGACCCGCTCACCGGGCAGGGCTCCAACACCGCGGCCAAGTGCGCGGCCTCGTACCTCGCGAGCATCCTGGAGCACGGCGACCGGCCCTTCGACGCGGCCTGGATGCAGAGCACGTTCGACCGCCACTGGGAAAGCGCGCAGCACGTCACCAAGTGGACGAACGCGATGCTCGCGCCGCCGCCGGAGCACGTCCTCAACCTGATCGGGGCCGCGGGCCAGCTCCAGCCGGCCGCGAACCGCTTCGCGAACGCCTTCGACGACCCGGCCGACCTGGAGAACTTCTTCTTCGACCCGGCGAAGAGCGAGGCGTACCTCGGCGAACTCGCGGCGGCCCAGGGCGGTCCGGCGGCCTGACAGCCGGGACGCGGGCCGGAAGGGACCGAGCGGCGGGCGGGCTGCTCGGTTCCGTCCCGGTCCCGGTGCGGGCCCTCGGGTTCGGCGGCGAAGCCGGGTCGGGTGCCGGCAGGGTCGCGTACGGGCAGGGGTACGGCTGCGTTGCACCGCTGCGGGCCGAGGCGTCCGCGCCGTACGAGACCTGCCGGCCCCGGGGCGTGCCCGCGCGTCAGGAAGCGATCCGGCCGGGCACGAAGGTGAGGGAGCCGACCCCCGCGTCGCCGTCCCCGAGACCGGGCACGGGGCCGGTACCGGTGCCGGGGGCCGTGCCTGCGCCCGTACCAGTGCCGGGGACGGAGCCGGTAGCGGAGTCCGTGCCGGGGACGGAGACGGGGTCGGGCAGCAGACCGGGGCCGGAACCGGTGCCGGGGCTCGGGCCGAAGCCGGCCGACTGCTCGGGGGGCAGCGAGGCCAGCATTTCCTGTACGGCGGTCAGCCGGGCCCGCACCACGTCCCGCTGCCGCTTCCGCCGCGCAGCCAGCGACTGCTGCTTGCTGAGGGCCTTGCGGGCCTTGCCCGTCAGCTCGGCCAGCTTCGCCTCGCCGCCGGTCAGCCGCAGCTCCGCCGCTGCCCGTACGGCCGCCATCCGCCGGTACAGATGGCGCTGGTCGAGGGTCAGTTGCGGGTCGTCGCTGAGCATGGCGCGCATGAACGGGGACAGCCCGCCCGTGGTGCTCCGGTACTCCTCGCGCGCCAGCCGGCCGGCGGCCTCCCGCGCCTCGGCGAGCCGGGTCCGGGCCAGGGCCAGTTCGCCGCCCAGCCGGCGGACCTGGGACTGCTGCCGCTCGAGCCGGTCGTTGATGCCGCGGTAGGTCTCGGTGGCCGACCTGGCCTCGCGGTACAGCGTTCGGAAGGACCCCAGCAGCTCTCCGACGGGCGGGCGGACGGCGGGCGGGCCTGCGAAGGGCTGGTCCGGAAGGGGCGAGTCCGGGGAGGGCCGGTGCGGGAAGGGGAGATCCGCGGCCGGCCGCTGTGCGGGCGGCGGGGCAGCGCCGGCGGCCGGTGGCGGCGGGGCGAGTACGGCGGTGAGCAGCGCGGCT
>DOWQ01000529.1:0-193 GCA_003519485.1 Streptomyces sp.
GGGCGCCGGGCTGGCGGTGGGCGCGCGGGAGCTGCTCGCCGGGCGGCAGGCGGCCGGGGCCACCCAGTCGCTGTGCTCGCTCGCCCCGCACGAACAGCTCCTGCCGGTCGTACGGACGCATGGCATCGACGGCCACTTCGTCCGGGTGGACGGCCGGACGGGCCCCTCGCACCTGGGCAAGGCCGAGCAGATG
>DOWQ01000529.1:254-6080 GCA_003519485.1 Streptomyces sp.
GCCGCGCGGCACATCGGCGCGCGGGCCGTGCTCTACACCGGCGGCTCGCACAGCCGGGGCAGCCTGGAGCGGGCCGGGGTGCCGGTCGTGGACACGCTGGCCGAGGCGGCCGGGACGGCCGAGTCCCTCGTCGGCGGCCCGGCGGGCTGACCGCGGCGCCCGCCGGCGGCCCGTTGCGTGCGTCCCCGCGTCACCGGAGCTTCGAACGCACTTCTGTCTCTGTCCATAACGTCAAAATCCCCGCCCTTGTTTTGTACACAATCGGCTCATGACGGGGCCCCGGCGCGGAGAGATAGCCTGGGGCCGTGATCAGCGCGATAACCCGCGGGGGCAGTGTTGCCCCACCGCCCGGCTGTCGCCATCGGGGTTCCCCATGGCGCGGCTCAGCGGCGGCACCGCGGCCCCCGGTGCGCCACAGCGCCCGGGCCGACACCGGATCACGACACCCTGCCTTGCGGTCGAACACGGCCGATAACGGCACGGGGATCTCTCATCCCGGCATAACGTCGACCACGACCGGACATCCCGCGTCGCGGCGTACCGCCACCCACCTACGTCACGCAACGGCGCGCGACAGGAGCCTGAGGACATGCAGACCAAGCTGGACGAAGCCAAGGCCGAGCTGCTCGCACGAGCGGTCGGGGTAGCTGAGAACAGCCCGGCCGGTGGGCACCAACCGACCGGATTCCATCGCGAGGGGGTCCTCGACCCGGAGGCCCTCGGCCCCTACCTCCAGCGCTACTACCTGCACACCGCCCCCGAGGACATCGCCGACCGAGACCCGGTCGACGTGCTCGGCGCGGCACTCTCCCACCTCCGCCTCGCGGAGGTCCGCCCGCAGGGCACGGCCAACGTCCGGGTGCACACCCCGACCGTCGAGGAGAACGGCTGGACGTGCAGCCACTCCGTCGTCGAGGTCGTCACCGACGACATGCCCTTCCTGGTGGACTCCGTCACCAACGAGCTCTCCCGGCGCGGTCGCGGCATCCACGTCCTCATCCACCCGCAGGTGACCGTCCGCCGCGACGTCACCGGCCGGCTGATCGAGGTCCTCGGGACGGGCACCGGCGAGAAGCCGGGTGACCTCCCGCACGACGCCCTCACCGAGTCCTGGATCCATGTCGAGACGGACCGCGAGACGGACCGCGCCGACCTCAAGCAGATCACCGCGGACCTGCTGCGCGTCCTCTCCGATGTCCGGGAGGCCGTCGAGGACTGGGAGAAGATGCGCGGCGCCGCGCTGCGCATCGCCGACGAGCTGCCCGCCGAGCCGACCGCCGACGACCTGCGCGACCAGGAGGTCGAGGAAGCCCGCGAGCTGCTCCGCTGGCTCGCCGCCGACCACTTCACCTTCCTCGGCTACCGCGAGTACGAGCTGTCGTCCGCGCCCGGTGAGAGCGGCGGCGAGGAGGACGTGCTGCGGGCCGTGCCCGGCACCGGGCTCGGCATCCTGCGCTCGGACCCCAGCCACCAGGAGACCGACGGCCACCCCGTCTCGCCGTCCTTCAACCGGCTCCCGGCCGACGCCCGGGCCAAGGCCCGCGAGCACCGGCTGCTGGTGCTGACGAAGGCCAACAGCCGCGCCACCGTGCACCGTCCCTCCTACCTCGACTACATCGGGGTCAAGAAGTTCGACCAGCACGGCAATGTCATCGGCGAGCGCCGCTTCCTCGGCCTCTTCTCGTCGGCCGCCTACACCGAGTCCGTGCGCCGGGTGCCCGTCATCCGCCGCAAGGTCGCCGAGGTCCTCTCCGGCGCGGGTGTCACCGCGAACAGCCACGACGGCCGCGACCTGCTCCAGATCCTGGAGACCTACCCGCGCGACGAGCTGTTCCAGATCCCGGTGGACCAGCTGCGCGCCACGGTCACCAGCGTGCTCTACCTCCAGGAGCGCCGGCGGCTGCGGCTCTACCTGCGCCAGGAGGAGTACGGCCGCTACTACTCGGCCCTCGTCTACCTGCCGCGGGACCGCTTCAACACATCCGTCCGGCTCCGGCTGATCGAGATCCTCAAGGAGGAGCTCGGCGGCACCAGCGTCGACTTCACGGCCTGGAACACCGAATCCGTCCTGTCGCGGCTGCACTTCGTCATCCGGGTGCCGTCCGGCACCGTGCTCCCGCATCCGACCGAGGCCGACGCGGACCGGATCGAGGCCCGGCTCGCCGAGGCGGCCCGGTCGTGGTCCGACGGTTTCATCGAGGCCCTCAACGCCGAGGTCGGCGAGGAGCACGCCGCCGAGCTGGCCCGGCGGATCGGCAGTGCCTTCCCCGAGGGCTACAAGGCCGACCACCCGCCGCGCAGCGCCGTCTCCGACCTCCTGCACCTGGAGAAGCTGACCGCCGCGGGCGGCGGCCAGGACTTCGCGCTCAGCCTGTACGAGCCGGTGGGCGCGCTCCCCGGCGAGCGCCGCTTCAAGATCTACCGCACCGGTGCGCAGGTCTCGCTCTCCGCGGTCCTCCCCGTCCTCCAGCGGCTCGGCGTCGAGGTGGTCGACGAGCGGCCGTACGAGCTGCGCTGCGCCGACAGCAGCACCGCCTGGATCTACGACTTCGGGCTGCGGATGCCGGTGCAGCAGGACAGCTCCGACTACCTCGCCGACGACATCCGCGAGCGCTTCCAGGAGGCGTTCGCCGCCGTCTGGACGGGCGAGGCGGAGAACGACGGCTTCAACGCGCTGGTGCTGGGCACCGGGCTCACCTGGCGGCAGGCGATGGTGCTGCGCGCCTACGCGAAGTACCTGCGGCAGGCCGGCTCCACCTTCAGCCAGGACTACATGGAGGACACCCTCCGGCGTAACGTCCACACCACCCGGCTGCTGGTCAGCCTGTTCGAGGCGCGGATGGCGCCGGAGCGGCAGCGGGCCGGCACGGAGCTGACCGACGGGCTGCTGGAGGAGCTGGACGGCGCACTCGACCAGGTCGCCAGCCTGGACGAGGACCGCATCCTGCGCTCCTTCCTCACGGTCATCAAGGCCACCCTGCGGACCAACCACTTCCAGAGCGCCGGTGACGCGCGGACCGGGCCGGGCGGCAGGGCGGAAGGCATGAAGCCGCACGGCTATGTGTCCTTCAAGCTCGACCCGCAGGCCATCCCCGACCTCCCCGCGCCCCGCCCGGCGTACGAGATCTGGGTCTACTCGCCGCGCGTCGAGGGCGTCCATCTGCGTTTCGGCAAGGTCGCCCGCGGCGGGCTGCGCTGGTCCGACCGGCGCGAGGACTTCCGCACCGAGGTCCTCGGCCTGGTGAAGGCCCAGATGGTGAAGAACACCGTGATCGTGCCGGTCGGCGCGAAGGGCGGTTTCGTCGGCAAGCGGCTGCCCGACCCGGCGACCGACCGCGACGCCTGGCTGGCCGAGGGCATCGCCTGCTACAAGATCTTCATCTCCGCCCTGCTCGACATCACCGACAACCTCGTCGCCGGCGAGGTCGTGCACCCGCAGGACGTCGTCCGGCACGACGGGGACGACACCTACCTCGTCGTAGCCGCGGACAAGGGCACCGCGAAGTTCTCCGACATCGCCAACGAGGTCGCCGTCGCGTACGGCTACTGGCTCGGTGACGCCTTCGCCTCCGGCGGCTCCGCCGGCTACGACCACAAGGGCATGGGCATCACCGCCCGCGGCGCCTGGGAGTCGGTGCAGCGGCACTTCCGCGAGCTGGGCCACAACAGCCAGACGCAGGACTTCACGGCGGCCGGCGTCGGCGACATGTCCGGTGACGTGTTCGGCAACGGCATGCTGTTGAGCGAGCACATCCGGCTCGTCGCGGCCTTCGACCACCGGCACATCTTCGTCGACCCGAACCCGGACGCCGCCGTCTCGTACGCCGAGCGGCGCCGGCTGTTCGAGCTGCCGCGCAGCTCCTGGGCCGACTACGACACCTCGCTGCTCTCCGCGGGCGGCGGCATCCACCCGCGCTCGGCGAAGTCCGTCCCGGTCAACGCCCAGGTGCGGGCGGCCCTCGGGATCGACGCCAAGGTCACCAAGATGACCCCGGCCGAGCTGATGAAGGCCATCCTCAGCGCCCCGGTGGACCTGCTGTGGAACGGCGGCATCGGCACGTACGTCAAGGCCTCCACGGAGAGTCACGCGGACGTCGGCGACAAGGCCAACGACGCGATCCGGGTGGACGGCGGCGATGTGCGGGCCAAGGTCGTCGGAGAGGGCGGCAACCTGGGCGCGACCCAGCTCGGCCGGATCGAGTTCGCCACCCACGGCGGGCCGGAGGGCACCGGCGGGAAGATCAACACCGACGCGATCGACAACAGCGCGGGCGTGGACACCTCGGACCACGAGGTGAACATCAAGATCCTGCTGAACTCGCTCGTCCGGGACGGCGACATGACCGTCAAGCAGCGCAACCGGCTCCTCGCCGAGATGACGGACGAGGTCGGTGCCCTGGTGCTGCGCAACAACTACGCGCAGAACGTCGCCATGGCCAACGCCTCCGCCCAGGCGCCCAGCCTGCTCCACGCCCACCAGCGCGCCATCCTGCGGCTGGAGCGGGCCGGAAACCTCAACCGGGCGCTGGAGTACCTCCCGACGGACCGGCAGATCAAGGAGCGGCTGGCGGCCGGCCGCGGTCTGACCCAGCCGGAGCTGGCCGTGCTGCTCGCCTACGACAAGATCACCATCGCCGAGGAGCTGATCGGTACCGGCCTGCCGGACGACCCGTACCTCCGGCGGCTGCTGCACGCCTACTTCCCGCAGCCGCTGCTGGAGCAGTTCCCCGAGCAGGTCGACTCGCACGCGCTGCGCCGCGAGATCGTGACGACCGTGCTGGTCAACGACACGGTCAACAGCGCCGGTACGAGCTTCCTGCACCGGATGCGGGAGGAGACCGGGGCCTCGACCGAGGAGATCGTACGGGCGCAGACCGCGGCCCGCGCCCTCTTCGGGCTCGGCGCCGTCTGGGACGAGGTCGAGGCGCTCGACAACCAGGTCCCGGCCGAGGTGCTGACCCGGATCAGGCTGCACTCGCGGCGGCTCGTGGAGCGCGGCGCCCGCTGGCTGCTCAACAACCGCCCGCAGCCGGTGGAGCTCGCCGAGACGATCGACTTCTTCAGCGAGCGCGTCGAGGCCGTCTGGTCCGAACTGCCCAAGCTCCTCAAGGGCGCGGACCTCGACTGGTACCTGGCCATCGTCGAGGAGCTGACCGACACCGGGGTGCCCGGCGAGCTCGCCCAGCGCGTCGCGGGCTTCTCCTCCGCCTTCCCCACGCTCGACATCGTGGCGATCGCGGACCGTACGGGCAAGCAGCCGCTGGATGTCGCCGAGGTCTACTACGACCTCGCCGACCGGCTGTCCATCAGCGAGCTGATGGACCGGATCATCGAACTGCCGCGCGACGACCGGTGGCAGTCGATGGCCCGAGCCTCGATCCGCGAGGACCTCTACGCGGCGCACGCGGCGCTCACCTCGGACGTACTGGCGGCCGGCAACGGCACCTCGACGCCCGAAGAGCGCTTCGAGGCGTGGCAGCGGAACAACGCGGCGATCCTGGGCCGGGCCCGGTCCACCCTGGACGAGATCCACGGATCGGACTCCTTCGACCTGGCGAATCTGTCGGTCGCCATGCGGACGATGCGGACGCTGCTGCGTACGCACGCCTGAGCGAGTGATCCGCTGATCGGCGTCGTACGCCAACGGCGGCGCGCAGGGCGGTCCGGCTCCGGCCGGGCCGCCCTGCGGCGTCCCCGGTCGCTGCGGGCTCGGGGAGCGAGGGAGGGCGAGGGCGCGAGGGCCGGACGCAGCGCCGCGGCGGGCCGGCGGACCGGCCCGCCGCGGTGTGCCGGGCAGCGAGAGCGAACGGTGAACTGTTCGAACGG
>DOWQ01000087.1 GCA_003519485.1 Streptomyces sp.
GTTGAGGCCCCCTCCCCGGCCCCGGCTGCCAGTCTCCCCGGGGACGCGGGCCGGCTGCTCCACGGAGTGGCCGGCCCGCGTCCTCACGACCGCCCGCGTGGCGGCCCGGCCCCGCCCGGACGGAAGTCGGGACAGCGAGAAGCCCGGCCGGTGCGGACCGGCCGGGCCTGTGTTCGGCGTGTGTACGCCCCGGTCAGCCGGCGACGGGCGCCGACGGCGTCAGCCGGGTCGGCAGCCCGCGGTGACCGTTGGAGATGAAGGAGTCCACCGACGGCAGCTCCCCGGAGGGAACGGCCAGGGCCAGGTCCGGAAACCGCTCGAAGAGGGCCGGCAGGGCGATCTCGGCCTCCAGCCGGGCCAGCGGGGCGCCCAGGCAGAAGTGGACGCCGTGCCCGAAGGCGAGGTGCTCCTTGTTGACGCGGGTGAGGTCGAAGCGGTCCGCGTCCTCGCCGTGCACCGCGGGGTGGCGCCCGGCGGCGGCGTACGCGGCCATGATCGCGTCACCCTTCTTGATCGAGACGCCGCCGCGCTCGATGTCCTCGACCGCGTAGCGCAGCGGCAGATTCGCCACCGGCGCCTCGGCACGCAGCGTCTCCTCGATGACGTCGCTCCAGGTGACACTGCCCTTGCGGACCAGTTCCAGCTGCTCGGGGTGGGTGAGCAGGGCGTGCACCGCGTTGTCGAGCAGGTTGACCGTGGTCTCGTGACCCGCGCTGATCATGAGGAGCAGCGTGTCGACCAGCTCCGCCTCGGTCAGCCGTGAACCGTCCTCCTCCCGGGCGGCGATCAGCACGCTCGTCATGTCGTCGCCCGGCGTCTCCCGCTTGAGGGCGACCAGGCCGGAGAGGACGGTGTGCATGCCCTGGAAGGTGGCCGCGACCTCCTCCGGCCGCGCGGTGGTGTTGAAGATGCTGTCCACGAGCCGGCGCAGCTCTTCCCGGGTGGCCTCGTCGGAGACGCCGAACAGCTCGCAGATCACCTGGATCGGGATCGGGTAGCAGTAGTTCTCGCGCAGGTCCACCGTCTCGCCCGGCGGGGTGGCGGCGAGGCCGTCGAGCAGGTCGGCGGCCATCTTCTCGATACGCGGCCGGAGCGCGGCGGTGCGGCGGGCCGTGAAGGCCGTGGAGACCAGCTTGCGCAGCCGCTGGTGGTCACTTCCGTAGGCGGTGAACATGTTCGTCACCGCGACCCAGGTGAACAGCGGCCAGTCCGGGGTTATTCGGCCGTCGATCCACATCGGCCAGTGCTGCCGCGGGTCCTTCGAGACACGCGGGTCGGTGAGCAGCTCCCTGAGCAGCGCGGGGTCGCTCACTGCCCACGCCACCACCTCGCCAGGAAGCTCCACCAGCGTCGCCGGTCCTCGCTCGCGGATACGGGCTCCCTCGGCGTGGATATCTCGGCCGGAAGGATCGATGACGACGGGGCAGGACTGGGGTTCCATCCGCTGTCTCCAGAGTTTTCGTCTGCGGTGACCGGCAGGGCGATCGGGGGAAAACGCACAGGCAGGGCGGCCAGTGCCCGATGGAAGGGCCCCTGACGCCACGCCAGTTGATTTACCCCGACGGCGAGTTCGACATCCGGGAGCCGGTCGAGAAGTTTTTCGACCGCCACTGCGGCGATCAGCCGGGCCGGGTCCTTCGCCGGGCAGGTGTGCGGGCCGGCGCTCCACGCCAGGTGCGCGCGGTTGCCGCCCCGCCGGTCGGAGACCAGCGCCGGGTCGGTGTTCGCCGCGGCCAGGCTGATCAGCATCGGCTCGCCCTCGCGCAGCCAGGTGCCGCCGAACTCGAGGTCGCGGGTCGGGTAGTGGATGGCGTAGTTGGCCATCGGCGGGTCGGTCCACAGCACCTCGTCGAGCGCGTCCTCGACCGGCATGCTGCCGCCGGCCAGGTCGCCGGCGAACCGGTCGTCGGCGAGCAGCAGCCGCAGCGCGTTGCAGATCAGGTTCTGCTGGGGCTCGGTGCCCGCGCCCATGAGCACGACGAGCTGGTGGATCATCTCCTCGTCGGTGAGCCCCGCCGGGTGCGCCATCATCCAGGACATCACGTCCGCGCCCGGCTCCGCGCGCTTGAGGGCGACCAGCCGGGCGAGGGTCTCGGCGAGCAGCGCGTTGGCCTTCTCCGAGTCGGCATCGGAGTCGAAGATGCCCGACATGCCCTCGACCAGCTTCTCGCCGAGCTCGGGCGGGCAACCGAAGAGCCGTTCGAAGACGAGCAGCGGAAGGGTCGCGCCGTACTCGCCGAGGAGGTCGGCCTCCCCCTTGGGCCCGAACCGGTCGATGAGGGTGTCGGCGCTGTGCTCGACGTAGCCGCGCAGCGCGTTCGGGTCCACCCGGCTCAGGCTGTCGGTGATGGCGCCGCGCAGCCGTACGTGCTCCTCGCCGTCGGTCCACAGGGCGTTCGGCCGGTACATCATCATCGGCACCACGGGGCTGTCCGCCGGGACGGTCCCGTCGGCGAGCGCCCGCCAGCGGCGCGGGTCCTTGGCGAACCGCTCCGGGCTGCGCAGCACCTCCAGAGCGGCGTCGTAGCCGGTGACGAGCCAGGCGTCGACCCCCGGTGCGATCCGCACCGGCGCGACGGGGCCGTACTCACGCAGCCGGGTGTACGTGGCGGCCGGGTCGGCGGCGAACCCGGGCCCGTACAGCGGCTCGGGCGTCCCCGCTTCCGCTCCGGTGTCCGCTTCCTCTTCCGCGCCCGGGGCGGTGTCCGTGGCGGTGCCCTCGTCGTGGCTGACGTGCGCGGGACAGCCGGGCGGCGGAGTTCCGTCGGGTCCGGCGGCAGGACTGGTCACATGGTCTCCTGGGCGATACGGGTCTGGAGGTACTGGACGAGGGCGATGAGGGCCTGCGTCGAAGAAGTGACGTCGCGCGCGTCACAGGTGACGAGCGGCGTCTCCGGGAGGAGGTCGAGCGCCTCGCGGATCTCCTCGTCGGGGAAGGAGGGCGCGCCGTCGAACCGGTTGACGGCGACCGCGTACGGCACGCCGTGCTCCTCCAACAGGCCCATCACGTCGAAGGACTGGTCGAGCCGCCGGGTGTCCGTCAGCACCAGCGCGCCGAGCGCGCCGTACGTCATGTCCTTCCAGAGCCGGGTGAAACGCTTCTGCCCGGGAGCGCCGAACAGGTACAGCACCAGTTCGTCGCTGAGGGTGAGGCGGCCGAAGTCCATGGCGACGGTCGTCGTGGTCTTGTCCGGGCTGCCGACGAGGTCGTCGACCAGCGCGCCGGCCTGCGTCATCGTCTCCTCGGTGCGCAGCGGCCGGATTTCGGACAGGGTGCCGACATAGGTGGTCTTGCCGACGGCGAAGTGGCCCACGACCAGAATTTTTGCCGCGGTCCTGACCGTGTCCGGAAGATAGACGTGGTCAGAGGCGAGAGCGGAGCCCATCGAGCACCTCCTGCAAGAGCTGGGCATCGGGGAGTACGGCCCGGGTGAGCGGGGCCCGGGCGATGATGTGGCCGCTGTCGATCAGGTCGCTGAGCAGCACCTTGGTGACGCTGATGGCCAGCGCCAGGCGTCCCGCGACCTCGGCGACCGACAGTGCCCCGCCGCGGCAGAGTTCCATGACGCGGCGTTTCTCCGGGCTGAGCCCGGCCAGCGGCCGGTCGTTCATGGCGCTCACGAGCGTGACCAGGTCCAGGGTGTTGCGGGTGGGATGGGCACGGCCGTCCGTCACGACGTACGGCCGCACTAACCCGCGTTCGCGCCGGTGCGGCGGCGTCACGCCCGGCCGCCGGCGTTGGCGGCAGCGCCGGCGACGTCCTGCCGCGGCGGGCTGGTCAGCTCTTTGCCGAGCCGGTCGACAAGCTTCTGCATGCGGTACGTGACGGCTTCCATGTCGACGTCCTGGGTCGCGGAGACCGCCAGATAGGCGCCCGCCCCGGCGGCGACCAGAAAGACGTATCCGTCGCTGAACTCGACGAGGGTCTGCTGCCAAGGGGAGGACTCCTGGGCGCAGAACTCGACGGTGCTGCGGCTGATGGACTGGAGACCGGAGAGCGCGGCCGCCTGCCGGTCGGCCTCGTCCCGCGATATGCCCTGGGAGTGGGCCCGGAGCATGCCGTCCGCGGAGAGCAGGATCGCGTGGCGGGCTTCCGGGACCTTCAGGACCTCGTCGAGCATCCAGCCCAGTTCGTTGGACATGTGGTCGTTCATGCCTGAGGGGTTCCTTCGTCGTCTGGGGAGGGGCGGCGTCCGGAGCGGGTGCCGCGGGCGAACGCGCCCATCCGGGAGGCGGTCTCGTGCGCGGGCCGGGCCGGCGACTCGGCGCCGGGCTGCGCGGGAGGTGTACGGGTGGCCGACACCTGGTCCGGGACGGGCTGCCGG
>DOWQ01000637.1 GCA_003519485.1 Streptomyces sp.
CGCGCACGGCGCGGGCGCGCGCCGCCTTGCGGCGCGGCCTGCCTCCTGTCTTCGCCCCGGCTGGCCGCGCCCGGCGGCGCGCTAGGCGCTGCGGACAAGCACGAGAATCCGCACGTGCAGCAGGGGGAGGGGGCGGCATCGCTGGCCGGTTTACGTGGCCCGAGCGCCGCCGTCTGCGGCCATAGCCGTAGTGCTGTAGAGACAGGCTGGCGGCGAAGGGGTGGCGTCCGGGCCTGGCGAGGCGGCCGGGCAGAAAGGCCGGCGGGGGCCGAGCGCCGTACCGCCGCAGTCACGGATGCGGCAGCGTGAGCGGACCATCGCCGGGAGATGGGCTGAGGGGGAGCAGCTGCTGCCGCGATGTGGCTGAGCCCGTCGTGGGCGCTCCGCTCACTGATCCACCGTCGTGGCAGCTCCGTATGGATTGCCCAACACTTCCGCTGCAACGGCAGTGAATTCCGAATAGATGCCAGCGATCCCATGGCGGCTCTCTTGCAGGTGCTCATAGAGGCGGCCCGGAGCCGTCCCGTTGTCCTCAAGAGAGATCGCGAGAGTACGTACGGCATCTTCAGCCATGTCCAGCTCCGCATACCCTCGCCAAGCCACCTCCGCAGCTTGTGGGGGGCCAGCAATCGAAACACGCACGCGTGTGCGTGACAGGGCCTCCCGTGCCCCGGCTACGACGTCGATCTGCGCATCACTAATAGCTTGATGCCCGATCACTTCTTGAAGAGCGCCATCTACGGCCCTACTCGCATCATGCCACTCGGAGAGGAAGGCGGCGTAGGCGTCACTCCGTGCTTGGCGCTGCCAGTGACTGTGCTCCACACCGGCTTGAGCTTGTACTTGTTGGCGCATCGTACGCGCGGTGAACCACGCACCTGCCGTCGTCCCACCAACTCCCGCGAGACCTGCCAAAGCTGCTGCCCAAACTGCTGCCACACCTTGATCCATACCGAGCATCATCCCCTCTGCTGGTTCGAAGAACTCCGCCCGTTTCCGATATCAGCTGGCGCCTTGGGGCGTGCATGGCGTGCCACAGTCGTGCCACAACGGGCGGTCACTCAGGGGCAAGGACGGCTTCTGGGGGCCGAGCGCACCCGTAAGGGCGAGCCCGGGCCGTGGGCGAGATGACCAGGGCGAACGGCCCGTAGATCACCACCAGGCTTACAAAGCAGATGTCGCTGGTTCGAACCCAGCTGTGCCCACCTTCAAAGACCCCCCCCCGACGGCCGCGTCGGGGGGGTCTTTGACATCCACATCCGACATCAACGGTGGCGGGTCAGCCGCTCTCTGGCCGCCGCTTCAGCCCTATGGAGGGCGAGCAGCCGACCCACACGCTCGCCGTCTACTCGGCACTGCTGCCGCGGGTTGAGTAAAGGCCCTCTGTACGGGTTCAAACCCGGATACGGCGCGGGCGCGCGCCGCCTCTGTGGCGCGGCCTGCCTCCTGTCTCCGCCTCGACTTGCCGCGCCCGGCGGCGCGCTGCGTGCAGCGGGCAGAAGGGGGGAACCGCAAGTCGGCCAGCGTGAGGGCCATGATCACACGCCCCCAAGCAACTCCGGCCCAAGCCGCTCCACCGACCCAGTGGCTCGGCCGCGGATGTCGAGTTCGCCCCTGTGGTCAACAGCAGGAGCACCCGGGTCTGCAGCCACAGGCGTCCGCCTCGGCGACGAGTACCGTTGTCGCGATGGGAGGGGTAGCGCAGCAGCCCTTGCCCTGCCAGGCGTCGCGGCCTTCCTTGAGGGCGATCGCGGCGATGACGAGGGCGGCGATGGGGTCGGCCCAGGTCCAGCCGTAAAGGCTGTTGGCGAGCAGGCCGGCGAGCAGAACGGCGGAGAGGTACGTACACAGCAGGGTCTGCTTGGAGTCCGCGACGGCGGAGGCGGAGCCCAGTTCATGTCCGGCCTTGCGCTGGGCGGCGGACAGGAACGGCATGACCAGCAGGGAAAGGGCGGCGATCACGATGCCCGGGGTGGAGTGCTCCGCTTCGCCGGTGCCGGTCAGAGCGCGGATCGAGTCGATGGTGACGTAGGCGGCGAGGGCGAAGAAGGAGACCGCGATGATCCGCAGAGTGGTCTTCTCGCGTGCTTCGCGGACGGTGTGGTCGGTCGCGGAGAACTGCCAGGCGACAGCAGCAGCGGAGGACACCTCGATGACCGAGTCGAGGCCGAAGCCGATCAGTGCGGTGGAGGAAGCCAGGGTGCCGGCCGTGATGGTGACGACCGCCTCGACCACGTTGTAGGTGATCGTCAACGCGACGAGCAGCCGTATTCGCTTCGCCAGCACGTCGCTGCGCGCCGGGGACGGGCCCAGGGATATGGCAGTCATCTCAGCAGCAGCCCTTCGACTCGGCGTCCGGGCAGGTACGGTCGGTCTCCACCGCGACGACAGTGGCGCGCAGGTCGTCCAGAGCGTGTGCGAGGCGTTCGTCGGCGAGCTCGTAGCGGGCGCGTCGGCCTTCGGGAACGGTGACGACCAGACCACAGTCCCGCAGGCACGTCAGATGGTTCGACAGACGGGTGCGGGAAATGCCCAGCGCGTCGGCGAGGTCGGACGGGTAAGCGGGAGCCTCACGTAGCGCCAGCAAGAGGCGGCAGCGGATCGGGTCGGCGAGCGCACGGCCGAAGCGGGCCAGCACCTCGATGTCGGAAGCAACAGTCAGCACGTCATGAGAGTACATGAATCCCTGAATCCAGGACGCTGTGGATTATCCTTGGTGGTGGGCTTGTAGAGGGGCCCTGACCAAGCTGGCTGGGCAGGGGCCGTTCATCGGTTCTGAAGCGGCGGTGGGGCAGCTCAGTGATCGCCCGTGTCGGTCGGTCTCTCGTAGGGCATGAACCAGTGGCTGTCGAAGTAGCGAGGGTGCAGCGGATCAGTGAGCAGACGGTGGACGAACTCCGCGGTCGAGCCGTCGAACCGGTCCCATTCCGTGTACGCCTCGTCCGTGACGAGGATGGGCCACCGATCAGGGTCGGTTCCTTCGGTCAGCCAGAAGAATGATGTCTTCTGCTCGGTGCTCGCCCACTGCAACAGCCCGCCCGGAGCCGGATACCAGCGGTACGGCGCCCACGAGCCGTCGCCGTCGACGTCGGAACACCGGGCCCAGAACTCATTGAAATCGACAATGTCGAGGCTGCCGGGCGGCCCGTCGGCGATCAGGAGGTCGAGGTAGCCGTCGAAGGCGCCGTCGCCGGATCGCTCGACCAACTCCTTGTAATCACCGGGCAAGCCGTCCGTAGCCGAGCCTCGACAGCCGCCCAGTCGACGTCACCGCCCCGGGATTCGTGTGCCCACCCGGTGACGGCGACCACCCGGTCCACCCAGGAAGTGTCCGCCGGGAGCCCCTCGGAGTCCTCCGGAGTCCCCTCCGGTTCCGGTATGGCTCGCTCGGCGACCAGCACGACTGGCCGTACATCGCCATCGCCATCGAGACCCGGACCGCACCGCAGCCGATCCACCGGTCCGTATGCAGCCAGGCACGCATCCCGGCGAGTTGGTCCCCGAACGGGGCGAGCAGCGGCGCTCCGGTTCGTTCGGTCACCGTCGGATCGACGTACCCACCTGCCGCCAGGTTTCGCGGCGGCCCGTACCGGCTGCTGAGTGCCTTGCCAAAGCCAGTCGTGTCAACGCCGTCATCCACGGTCAGACACGCATGCCCAAGCCCATGACCCACCTGCTCGCCCACGGGAACCCGCTGGTCCGGCGCCACCGCGGCGTGGACGGCCGCGAGCAACTCCTGTTCGTCCATGACCGGCAGTGAAGCACAGGCCAATGACATCGCCCGTCGGTCTGCGGCCCCAGAAAGCGGACGAGTCGGCCGGCATTCCCGTACGGCGCATGCCGGCCGGTGGACGGAGCCGCACCCGAACGGATCGCGCTCGGCGACCACCTCGGCAGGGGCCCGATCATCTTGGGGTCACTCATCCCGCTCATGGGACTCGTATTGAGCGTCAACGCCTTGGCCGGATGGGTCCGATGCCTCAGGCGGTCCGGCGCGCCTCGTGCCGGCAGGCGTCGCGCGGCTTCGGGCGGCTTCGGGCGGCCGGCAGTAACGAGAGCCCGTATGCCCTGGCGGGCCGAGCGAAGCCGATGCGGAGCGACGCGCTTCGTCAGGTCGTGACGGAGCGTGCGATGCGGAAGCCCACGTCGTCTATCCGGAAGGTCGGGTGGCTGCGGCGGCGCACCGAGGCCCGGCAGCTCCAGTGCTCGTCGAACCAGCCGCCGCCGCGCAGCACCCGGTAGGTGCCGTAGACCTCGGCGTCGTAGAGGTCCCAGCACCACTCCCACACGTTGCCCAGCGTGTCGTACAGCCCCCACGGGTTGGGCTGCTTGCCGCCGACCTCGTGCATCCGCTCCTGTGAGTTGCCGCGATGCCAAGCGATCTCGTCGAGCCGCCCGTACCGCGCGTCGGTCGTACCGGCACGGCAGGCGTGTTCCCACTCGGCCTCGGTCGGCAGCCGGTACCCGTCGGCGGACGCGTCCCGGTCGATGCCGTCCCCGTCGGCATGGAAACGGTACGCGGGCACCAACCCCTCGAGCGCGGACCGGGCGTTGCAGAACCGGACCGCGTCCGACCATGAGACGCCCTCGACAGGAAGCTGGTCGCCTTGGGTATCGCTCGGCCACCCGCCGGTGACCTCTGCGTACCGCGCCTGGGTGACCGGGTACGCGGCGATCCGGTACGGCGCGAGCTCGACCGACCACGTGCGCTGCGTTCGCCGGTCCGACAGCGTCACCCGCCCCGCCGGGACGTTGATCATCTCGCTCTGCGCGTCGCTCGCGTCCATGGGCGAGCGATCCTACTGGCACCCGGATGTGATGAGCGCGCGGAAGAAGGCGGAGGGCGCCTATAAAGCCGGCCGGCTCGAGGGTGGTCAGATGGCCGTTCGGCGGGTGAGGGCGTCGCGGATCGTGGCCGAGTCCGCGGTCGCCGCCGTGACCTCCGCCTTCGAGCGCTTCAGGCGACGGCGCCAGGTGAGCCGGGCCAGTTGCGGATGCCAGAGGATCCAGTAGATCAAGTCGGTGGCGCTGGCGAAGGCGTCCAGATATCTCAGCGGTATACCGGCGAGGTCCGGATTGCCGTGCTCGCTCAGCTCGCGTCTGCTCTCGAGGTGGAGCGCGACGGTCGTCCGTACGTACCACTGGGCCGCCGGACGGGGGACGCCGGCGACGATGGCGATGGACTCGAAGGCGTGGACCCTCTCCCGGAGTTGCTGCCACTCGTCCTCCTGGCCGCGCGACCAGCGGGCCTCCTCCAGCGCCACCATCGCCTCCCGGGCGCGTGTCCGGGTCTGCCGCCGCTCGGGGGCCGCGGTCACGTACTGCGAAACGAGGCCGCCGACACTGCCCGCGCCGAGCAGTTGGAGCATCGCCATGACGTTAGCCATGGGGAGAAAGTACAGCCCGGCCCGTGCGCGCCGTTTGCCGGAGGGCCGGCTGGACAGGGCCGTCCAACCCCTGGAGGCTGGGGCGGGATCATCCGGATCACCCCTGTGGAGCTGACGAGGAGCCGTCCGTGGCGAGTGGCTGGGCAGTCGCCCTCCTGCTGGGCGGGATCATTCTGCTGGGCGCGTCCCTGCAACGGCTCGCGGGCATCGGGCTCGGGCTGGTCACCGTGCCGGCCCTGGCGCTGCTCCTCGGCCCGTCGGACGGCGTGGCGCTCTCCAACTGCGCGTCCGGGGCCATCAGCGCGGTCGGGCTCGCCGGCAATTGGCGGCGGATACGTCCGGCCGCGATGCTGCCGTTGGCCGGCGCGGCCGCCTGCACCGTGCCG
>DOWQ01000147.1 GCA_003519485.1 Streptomyces sp.
GGACTGCCGTGCCGCGGAACCGGACGTGCGCCTCACCGGCCCGGACGGGCGCGCCGCCGAGTGGAGCTTCGCCGCCGACCCGGACGCGCTGCGCGACGCCCGCGCCCTCACCCGGGCCACCCTGCGGTCCTGGCAGCTGAACGCGGTGAGCGACATCACCGTATTGCTGGTGAGTGAGTTGTTCACCAACTCCCTGCGTTACGCGAGCGGCCCGATCGGAGTCCGGATGGAACGCACCCCGAACCGCACCCTGATCGTCGAGGTCTCCGACCCGCTTCCCGATCCGCCGCTGACGCGCGCCGTCGCCTCGGACGACGAGGGAGGCCGCGGATTGCAACTGGTGGCCGGTGCTTCCCGTCGCTGGGGCATCCGCCGGAGCAGAACGGGCAAGACTGTGTGGTTCGAGCTCGCTCTGTCCGGTTAGGAGACAGGGGGTACTGCTGATCACGCACGCTTCAACAGTTGAAACCGTGCTGTGATCGTGAATGCCGTGTTCCGGATGGCTCTGGTGCTGGATACTCGGCGCAGGCCGGTCCGGGCAAGGTGAGCTGGAGGGGACGGGCGCGTGAGCGATATACCAGCGGGGCCGGAGACGGCCGGCGAGGGAACTGGTGTGCCGATGTGGCAGAGCAATCCGCCCGGTTCCATCTACGACTACATCCAGGTGGCCTCCTTCTCGCTGGGGCCCGACGGCCGCATCGACCAGTGGAGCGACCGGGCGGCCGAGCAGCTCGGCATCCCCGCCCGCGACGCCATCGGCAAGGATCCGGTCGAGGCGTTCGTCCGGCCCGACCTGCGGGAGCTCGGCCACCGCCGGGTCGCGGAGATCATGGACGGCCGCGAGTGGGTCGGCCTGGTGCCGTTCCGCCGGGTCGAGGGCGCCGAGCCGCACGGCCTCGCCGAGGTCTATGTGATGCCGACCGACACGGACGACGGCGAGCGCGGCGCGCTCTGCATCGTCGTGGACGTCCGTGCCCTGCGCGGGATCGAGACGGACCTCGCGATCTCGCAGGCGGTTTTCGGCCAATCTCCGATGGGCTTCATGCTCTTCGGTACGGACCTGAAGCTCATGCGGGTCAACGAGCGCTTCGCCACCGTCTTCGGCGGCTCCCCGGCCGGCCACCGCGGCCGGACCGCCGCCGACTATCTGCCGCGCGGTGAGGCCGAACGTCTCGAGGCCGCCCTGCGCAAGGTGCTGGCCACCGGCGGTTCCGTCGCCGACATCCAGCTCATCGGCACCGCGGCCGGCGACGAGGAGAAGCACCGCTGGAACGTCGACCTCTACCGGCTGCACAGCGCCGGCGGCCGTCCAATCGGCGTGGCCGGCCTGGCCACCGACGTCACCCGGCGGCGGAACGCCGAGCGCGAGGCCGCCAGCGCCCGCCGCAATCTGGCGCTGCTCAACGCGGCCGGCGCCCGGATCGGCAACTCCCTCGACCTGGAGACGACCGCGCGGGAGCTCCTCGACGTCGCGGTGCCGCAGTTCTGCGACATGGCGTCCGTCGACCTCTTCCAGGGGCTCCTCGGCCGGGACGAGGCCCCGCTGTCCTCCGGGATAGGCCGCGAGCCCGTGCCCGGACTCGCCGACGGCAGCGCCGAGTTGCGCCGTGTCGCCTTCGCCAGCTCCGTCTCCGACGAGCCGCTCTCGCTCTCCGGCTGCAGAACCGACCAGGACGGCGGACGGACCGGCCCGGTCCAGGTCGGCGCCGTGCACCGGTACGCCTTCGACTCACCCTGCGCCGACGCCCTGCGGACCGCCCGCGCCCGCGTCATCATCGGCCGGGACAGCGACGACCGGCCCGGGATGGGCGCGGTCGTCCAGTCCACGCTCGCCGTGCCGATGGTCGCGCACGACACCGTGGTCGGGCTCGCCCAGTTCTCCCGCGCGAAGGGCAGCGAGCCCTTCGGCGAGCGCGACATAGCCCTCGCCTCCGAGCTCGCCGCGCGCGCCGCCGTCTGCATCGACAACGCCCGGCTCTACCGCCGCGAGCACGAGCGCGCCCTGATACTGCAACGCAGCCTGCTCCCGCCGGGCGACCCCGAGGCCGCGGGCCTCGACATCGCCTGCCGCTATCTGCCCGGCACCACGGCGACCGAGGTCGGCGGCGACTGGTTCGACGTCATCGAGCTGCCCGGCCACCGTACGGCGCTGGTCGTCGGCGATGTGATGGGCCGCGGGCTGCGGGCCGCCGTCGCCATGGGCGAGCTGCGCACGGCCGTACGCACCCTCGCGATGCTCGACCTGGAGCCGGCCGACGTGCTGTCGCACCTGGACGAGATCGCCTGCGGGCTGTCCGCGCCCGCCGGCTCGCACAGCGGCGGCGCGCAGAGCAGCACCCGCGCCGCCCGCAACGGCCGCGGCGACGCCGAGGATCTCGCCGAGGTCTACCTCGCCACCTGCGTGTACGCGGTCTACGACCCGGTCACCCGGCGGTGCACCTTCGCCAACGCCGGCCATCTGCCGCCCGTGCTCGTCAAGCCCGGCGGGCCGGCGCTGTTGATGGAGGTCCCCACCGGAATGCCGCTGGGCGTCGGCGGCGAGCCCTTCGAGGAAGTCGAGGTCGAGCTGCCGGACGGCGCGCTGCTCGCCCTCTACACCGACGGCCTCGTCGAGTCCCGTCACCACCCGCTGGACGAGGGCCTGAAAGCCTTCCAGGCCGCCCTGACCAACCAGACGCTGCCGCTGGAGGATGTCGCGGACCACGTCCTCGGCACCCTCGACACCCACCACGGCGAGGACGACACCGCCCTGCTGATGGCCCGGGTGCACGGGCTGCCGGCCGAGTCGGTCGGCGACTGGTCGCTGCCGAGGGAGCCGCAGTCGGTGTCCAGGGCGCGCGAACTGACCCGGGCACAGCTGCTGTCCTGGGGCCTCGAATCGCTCGTCGACACCGCCGAGCTGCTGGTCAGCGAGCTGGTCACGAACGCCCTGCGCTACGGCGAGGGCGAGATCCGGCTCCGGCTGCTGCTGGACCGCACTCTGGTGTGCGAGGTCTGGGACAGCGGACTGGTCCAGCCCCGCCGCCGCCGCGCCCGTGACACCGACGAGGGCGGCCGCGGCCTGCAACTGGTCGGCCTGCTCAGCAGCGGCTGGGGGAGCCGGCGCACACCGCGCGGCAAGACGGTCTGGTTCGAACTGACGCTCCCCAGCGGCGACGCACCGGGCACGGACCCGGTGGAGGCGCTGCTCAGCCTGTACTGACGGGGAGACGGGCCGGGGCCGGGGCCGGGCTCCGGGGCCGGGACCGGGAGCCGAGGCGAGGGCCCGGGCAGCAGGGCGGGCGCTGCCGTGCTGCCCGGAGGGCTGCGGCCACGTACCGCCCTCCCCGGCGCGCTACGACCCGTGCGGTCCCGGGTCCGCCCCTCGCGGCCCGCCGCCTTCCGGCCCCGCCCCCTTGGCATGGGTGTGCCGACGCCCGAAGGGCCCGTCGTTCGCGCCGAAGCGGACGACGGGCCCCTCGGGTACCGGTGTCACTCCGCGCGGCGGCGGATCTTGGAGCCCAGCCAGACCAACGGGTCGTACTTGCGGTCGGCCGCCCGCTCCTTGAGCGGGATCAGCGCGTTGTCGGTGATCTTGATGCCCTCCGGGCAGACCTCCGTGCAGCACTTGGTGATGTTGCAGTAGCCCAGGCCGTGCTCCTCCTGGGCGGCGCGCTTGCGGTCGAGGCCTGTCTCCTCCGCCGAGTCCAGCGGGTGCATGTCCAGCTCGGCGATGCGCATCAGGAAGCGCGGGCCGGCGAAGACGGGCTTGTTCTCCTCGTGGTCGCGGACCACATGGCAGACGTCCTGGCAGAGGAAGCACTCGATGCACTTCCGGAACTCCTGGGAGCGGCCGACGTCCTCCTGGTGCATCCGGTACTCGCCGGGCTCCAGGTCCGGCGGCGGCACGAACGCCGGCACCTCGCGCGCCTTGGTGTAGTTGAACGACACGTCCGTCACCAGGTCCCGCACCACGGGGAACGCCCGCAGGGGGGTGACCGTGACCGTCTCGGCGGGGTCGAAGACCGACATCCGGGTCATGCACAGCAGCCGCGGCCGGCCGTTGATCTCGGCGCTGCACGAACCGCACTTGCCCGCCTTGCAGTTCCAGCGGACGGCCAGATCCGGGGTCTGAGTGGCCTGCAGACGGTGGATGATGTCGAGGACGACCTCGCCCTCGTTGACCTCGATGTCGAAATCCGCCAGGCCGCCGCCGTCGGCGTCGCCCCGCCACACCTTGAAGTGAGCCGTATGGGTCACAGGAAGAGCTCCTCGTCGGCCAGGTACTTGCCCAGTTCGTCCTTCTCGAAGAGGGCGAGCAGATCGCGGCGTATGTGCGGGGTCGTCAGCCGTACGAGATCGATCTGGCCGCGCTCCGGGTCGGCCGACTCGAGCTCGCCGTCCGGTTCGGAGAGCCGGCACAGCAGGTTGACCCGCCGCCAGCCGCGGTCCATGTCGGGGTGGTCCTCGCGGGTGTGGCCGCCGCGGCTCTCGTCGCGCTCCAGCGCGGCCCGCGCCACGCACTCGCTGACCAGCAGCATGTTCCGCAGGTCCAGGGCCAGATGCCAGCCCGGGTTGAACTGCCGGTGCCCCTCCACCCCGGCCCGCCGCGCGCGGGCCCGCAGGACCGCGAGGCGGTCCAGGGCCTCGCTCATCTCACCGGCCCGGCGGATGATGCCGACCAGGTCGT
>DOWQ01000373.1 GCA_003519485.1 Streptomyces sp.
CGAGCAGCATCCCGTCGCCCTCCCCGTCCCCGCTCCGGGCGTGCAGCGCCGCGCTGAGCTGCACGTCGCCGGCCGGCACCGTGCACACCAGGTGGTGTTCCCCGGGGCCGGCCGCCTCGGCCAGCCGCATCAGTGCCTCCGCGGCGCGGGCGTACGCGGCATGGCCGATGTCCGCGCCGCAGGTCGCGCAGTCCCCCGCGGTGGCCAGGAGCAGGGTCGCGTGCTCGAGGTCGGCGCGCCGGTCCGACGCGTCGAGAAGCACGGGCAACAGCTGCTCGAGGGGCTGTCCGTCGTACGGCACGGTGGCACCGGCCGCGGCGACGTCAGCGGTGTAGCGGGTGCGGCTGCCGGCGCTGCCGGGGTCGAGCCGCGCGTCGGCGCAGTACGCCTCGAACCGGGCGGGGTCGAAGAGCGCGAGCGTGGTGTGCACACCCTGTGCCGTCAGCGTGCGCAGCAGTTGCTCCATCACCCGCAGATACGCGGCGTGGTCGGCGATACCGGCGTACGGCGGGTGGTGCCGCATGGCCGTGAAGTCCCGCTCGTCGGCGAGCAGGGCGACGGTGCTCGGCGCCTCCCGCAGCAACGGATGGGGGTCCGCGGCGGTGCTGCCGGTGTCATCGCCGCCCCCGGCAGCGGGTGCGTGGGCGCCGGCCGTGTCGCCAGGAGCGGCGGCAGCGGTGTCGGTGGGTGTGTCCGCGGTCGTGTCCGCGGTGGTGCTGTCCTCGTGTCCCTCGCCATGCCCGGTCCTGGTCATGTCGTCCCCCTCGGTGCGTCCGGCTCGTGAGTGACCGGCTCGTACGTCCGGTCCATGCTCACTGACCGTAACCGATAGGTCCGACAATGTGACTCTGTGCTGTCACAGCCCCCGCCCGGAGCCGGTCGGGCAGGCACCGGGTCAGGCAGGCAGCGGGTCGAGGCGGCAGGGCGTCAGGCGCGTTCGCGGGCGAGCCGCTCGTAGAAGCGGAGCAGCTCGAGGTCGTCGACGGAGCCCGGGTTCACGGCCTTGTCGAGCGGGGTGCCCTGGAGAAGCCGCTTGACCGGAACCTCGATGCGCTTGCCGGTCAGGGTGTGCGGCACGGCGGGGACTTCGATGATCTCGTCCGGTACGTGCCGGGGCGACAGGTGTTCGCGGATGGTGCGCTTGACGCTGTCGCGCAGCGCGTCGTCGAGCGCGGCGCCCTCCGCGAGGTGGACGAAGAGCGGCATCCAGTAGCCGCCGTCGGCCTGTTCGATGCCGATGACGAGCGACTCCCGGATCTCGGGGAGCCGCTCGACGGCCTCGTAGATGTCGGCGGACCCCATCCGGACGCCCTGCCGGTTGAGCGTGGCGTCCGAGCGGCCGTGGATGACGACGGAGCCGCGGGAGGTGACGGTGATCCAGTCGCCGTGCCGCCAGTTGCCCGGGAACATGTCGAAATAGCTGTCGCGGTAGCGGGCGCCGTCGGGGTCGTTCCAGAACCGGACGGGCATGGAGGGCATGGGGGCTGCGACGATCAGTTCGCCGACCTCGTCGACGACCGCCTTGCCGTGCGGGTCCCAGGCCTGGAGGTCGGTGCCCAGGCCCGGCGCCTGGAGCTCGCCGATGTGGACGGGGAGGGTGGGCACGGCGCCGGCGAAGCAACTGCACACATCGGTGCCGCCGCTGACGGAGGCGATCCACATGTCCCCGTCGACCTCGTCGTGGATCCAGCGGAAGCCGTCGGGCGGCAGCGGCGAGCCGGTGGTGGCGACGCACCGGACCCGGGACAGGTCGAAGTCGCGGCCCGGGCGTGCGCCGGCCTTCCGGCAGGCCATGACGTACGCGGCGGAGGTGCCGTAGAAGGTGGCGCCGGTGCGTTCGGCGATGCGCCACTGCGCGTCGGTGCCGGGATGGCCGGGGCTGCCGTCGTAGACGACGACGGTGGTGCCGGTGAGGAGGCCGGAGACGAGGAAGTTCCACATCATCCAGCCGGTGGAGGTGTACCAGAAGAAGCGGTCGCCGGGGCCGAGGTCGCAGTGCAGCCCGAGCTGCTTGAGGTGTTCGACGAGGATGCCGCCCTGTGACTGGACGATGGCCTTGGGGAGCCCGGTGGTGCCGGAGGAGTAGAGCACCCACAAAGGATGGTCGAAGGGCACCTGCTCGAAGACGGGTTCGACTTCGGCGGAGGTCAGCGCGGCCCACTCGAGGGTGCCCTCGGGGGCCGGGGTGCCGAGGAGCGGGATGTGCACGACGGCCCGCAGGCCGGGCAGCTCACGGCGGAGCTCGGCGACGGTGCCGGTGCGGTCGTGCTCCTTGCCGCCGTAGCGGTAGCCGTCGACGGTGAACAGGACGACGGGCTCGACCTGCTGGAACCGGTCGAGGACGCTGCGGGCGCCGAAGTCGGGGGCGCAGGACGTCCAGACCGCGCCGACGGCGGCGCTGGCCAAAAATGCGACGACGGCCTCAGGGATGTTCGGCAGATAGCCGCTGACGCGGTCGCCGGGGCGCACGCCCAGCCCGCGGAGCTCGGCGGCGAGGGAGCCGACCTGCCTGCTGAGCAGGGACCAGCTGACGGGCCGCGGATCGTGGGTCTCGTCGACGGCCAGCAGGGCCGGCTCGTCGGCGCGGGCCGGGTCCCCGGCGGTGCGCAGGGCGTGCTCGGCGTAGTTGAGCGTCGCGCCCGGGAACCAGCGGGCGCCGGGCATCGCCCGGTCGGCGAGCACTGTCTCGTACGGAGTACCGAACCGTACGTCGAACCACTCGGTCACCGCCTGCCAGAAGCGCGGCAGCTCGTCCACGGACCAGCGGTGCAGCGCCGCGTAGCTGCCGGCCGGGTCGCCGGGCACGGCGCGGGGCGCGCCGTGCCGGTCGGCCGCCCATGCCTGGAACCGGGTGATCTGCGCCCGTTCGACGCGGTCGGGCCCGGGCTGCCACAGGGGCTCGGGCCGGTCGGCGGGCGGCGGTGAGGTGTTCGCAGCGGTCATGGAGAAGCTCCCGGGCTGTACGTACGCGTGGTCGGCGTGGTCGCGCGCACGGGCTGGGGTATGCGCGTGACACGGCTGAACAGGACGATGCCACGTGATCCACCGACGCACCAGGGCGGGCCGCCCACAGCCGCCCGCCTCACAGTGTGTCCCGGCCACGGGTGGACCCCGGCCGGGGTCTCGGTCAGGGCCTGCCGGGCGCCGCCCCGGCGGGGAGCCGGGTGTGGGCCGAACCTGTGGTGAACGGCAGCTGAACAGATCCTGTGCCGGCCACCGCCAATGACAAGCTGAGCAGCATGGATGCGCGTGACCTGGTGCGGTCGGTGAAGATGATCGGGACGGCGGGAGCTCTGCGCTCGGTGCGTTCGGCGTGGCGCAGGCAGCGGGCCGACGCACTGTGGCTGCCGCGGCAGGGCGCGGAGCGGGCCCGGGTGCCGGGACCGGTACGGAGCGCGGAGGCGCAGCCGGGGGGCGGGGTCGTACGGTTCGCCCGGTCCTCGCTGCTGGTCCGGGTGACGGCGGG
>DOWQ01000232.1 GCA_003519485.1 Streptomyces sp.
CGTCCCGCTGCTGGAGGACGCCCTGCGGGCCAACGACACGCGGCTCGTGGCCGCAGCCGTCGGCCCGTACGCCGCGCGGCACCTGGACCCGCACGCCTGGCGGCACGCGGTGCTCAAGTGCCTGTTCACCGGTGTGCCGGTGGCGGCCGTCGCCGGGCTGGAGCGCCGGGCGGAAGGCGATGCGGAGCTGGCCCGGATGCTGACCGACTACGCCCGCGAGCGNNACGCCGATCGGGACGGTGATGTCCCGCCTGCACCGCGGTCGCCACCAGCTCCGTGAGCTCCTGACCGACTACGCCCGCGAGCGCACCGCCGCGGGCCGCCCCGTCCCCCCGGACCTCGACCACGCGCTGGCGCTCACCGCCGAGGCCGCCGGCCCTGCCCCCTCAACCGGCGTCAACGCTTCAGCCGGCTCCGCCCCCTCAACCGGTCCCGGCAACCGACCTGTCCGCAACGCCCCGGCCAACTCCCGGCCCGCCCCCGAGGCCCCAACGGGATCCGGAACTCGGCCCGTCCCCAACACTCCGACCGGCTCCGGCAACCGGCCCGGTCCTGGCGCCTCAGTCACGCCGGACATCCGGCGCGCCCACAACACCCGGCCCGTCCGCAACATCCCGCCCGTCCCCAACGCCCCGACCATTCCCGACTCCCCACCCGCCCCCCACGCCCCGCCGCAGCCCGGCACCACTCCCGGCACCACCGCCCCCGGTGCCCACGCCGGTGCCCGCCGCGTACCCCGGCCGGGCCCGCCCGTGCCGCCCGGCACTCCACCCGGTGCCCCGCCCCGTACCGGAAACACGGCCGCCCCGCTCCAGCAGGAGGAGTCCTGATGCGCATCTTCGACCCGCACATCCACATGACCTCCCGGACCACCGACGACTACGCGGCCATGTGGGCGGCGGGCGTCCGCGCCGTCGTCGAACCCTCCTTCTGGCTCGGCCAGCCCCGCACCTCGCCCGAGAGCTTCTTCGACTACTTCGACGGCCTTCTCGGCTGGGAGCCGTTCCGCGCCGCCCAGCACGGCATCGCCCACCACTGCACGCTCGCCCTCAACCCCAAGGAGGCGAACGACCCCCGCTGCGCCCCCGTTCTCGACGAGCTGCCCCGCTACCTCGTCAAGGACTCGGTCGTCGCCGTCGGCGAGATCGGCTACGACTCGATGACCCCCGCCGAGGACACCGCCCTCGCCGCCCAGCTCCAACTCGCCGCGGAGCACGGCCTCCCCGCCCTCGTCCACACCCCGCACCGCGACAAGGCCGCCGGGCTCCGGCGCACCATCGACGTGGTCCGCGAATCCGGCCTCCCCCCGGAGCTCGTCGCCCTCGACCACCTCAACGAGACGACCGTAGCGGCCGCCGCCGACAGCGGCTGCTGGCTCGGCTTCTCGATCTACCCGGACACCAAGATGGACGAGGACCGCATGGTCCGGATCCTGCGCAACCACGGCACCGAGCGGGTCCTGGTCAACTCCGCCGCCGACTGGGGACGCAGCGACCCGCTGAAGACCCGGCACGTCGGCGACGCCATGCTCGCCGCCGGGTTCACCGAGGACGACGTCGACCAGGTGCTGTGGCGCAACCCGGTCGCCTTCTACGGGCAGAGCGGCCGGCTCGACCTCACCGTCGACACCGGCGCGGCCGACGAAGGCGCTGCCACGCACGAGGGCAATTCCATCCTCCGCGGCGGAGAGTGATCCATGCGCTTCCGGCATCCCGACGGTTCGACGGTCCACCTCGCCTACTGCACCAACGTCCACCCCGCCGAGGATCTCGACGGCGTACGCCGGCAGCTCCGGGAGCACGCCGAGCCGGTACGCCGCCGGCTCGGCCGGGACCGCCTCGGTATCGGCCTGTGGCTGGCCCGCGACGCCGCCCGCGCCCTCATCGCCGACCCGGCCGCCCTGCGGTCGCTGCGCGCCGAGCTCGACGCGCGCGGCCTGGAGGTCGTCACCTTCAACGGCTTCCCGTACCAGGGCTTCGGCGCCGAGCGCGTCAAGTACCGCGTCTACCGACCCGACTGGACCGAGCCCGAGCGCCTCGACCACACCACCGACCTCGCCCGCCTCCTCGCCGGACTGCTCCCGGACGACGTGACCGAGGGCACCATCTCGACCCTCCCGCTCGCCTGGCGCACCCCCTTCGACTCCGTCGGCGCCCGCGCCGCCCGCCGGGCGCTCACCGTCCTCGCCCAGCGGCTCGACGCCCTTCAGGAGCTGACCGGCCGCTCCATCCGCGTCGGCCTGGAGCCCGAACCGGGCTGCACCGTCGCCACGACCGCCGACGCCGTCGCCGCGCTCAGCGTGCCCGGCGCGCCGCCGTCCGCGCGGGTCGGGGTCTGCCTGGACACCTGCCACCTCGCCACCGAGTTCGAGGACCCGGGCACGGCGATGGACGCCCTGGCCGGCGCCGGGATCCCCGTCGTCAAGGCCCAGCTGTCCGCCGCCCTGCACGCCGAGCACCCCGCCCGGGAGGAGGTACGGACGGCGCTCGCCGCCTTCGCCGAGCCCCGCTTCCTGCACCAGACCCGGACCCGCACCCCGGACGGCGTGCTCGGCACCGACGACCTCGACGAGGCCCTCGCCGGCGCGGGCCACGCGGCTCGCAGCGGTGCGGAGTTCGCCGCCGGTACGGTTTCCGCCGGTACGGGCTTCGCTACGGGTACGGCCCCGGGCACGGCCGCCCGTACGGCCTCGATCCCCACACACGGCACAGCCCCCGGCACGGGCCCCGCCCCCGCCCTGCCCACCGGCGCGCCGTGGCGGGTCCATCTGCACGTACCGCTGCACGCGCCGCTCGTACCGCCGCTGACTTCCACGCTGCCCGTCCTGAAGGACACCCTCACCCGGCTCGTCGGCGGCCCCGCGCCGCTCACCCGGCACCTGGAGGTCGAGACGTACACCTGGCAGGCGCTGCCACCCGAGCTGCGCCCCCGCACCCGTGCTCAGCTGGCCGACGGGATCGCCGCCGAACTCGGCCTCGTCCGCGACCTGCTGACCGACCTCGGCCTGAAGGAGCTGCCATGACCGGCGCGCCGCACCCCCGGCCCACCGCGCACCCGCCCAGCACGCATCCCCGGCCGACCGCTCCGCACCGGCTGCTGGTGCTCGACGTCGTCGGCCTCACCCCGCGGCTGCTCGCCCACATGCCGAATCTGCGTGATATGGCGGACACCGGTTCGTACGCCCCGCTGGAGACGGTGCTCCCCGCCGTCACCTGCGCGGCCCAGTCGACCTTCCTCACCGGCGCCCCGCCCGCCGAGCACGGCATCGTCGGGAACGGCTGGTACTTCCGCGAGCTGGGCGACGTGCTGCTGTGGCGGCAGCACAACGGGCTCGTCGGCGGCGACAAGCTCTGGGACGCGGCCCGCCGCGCGCACCCCGGCTACACGGTCGCCAACATCTGCTGGTGGTACGCGATGGGCGCCGACACCGACATCACCGTCACCCCGCGCCCCGTCTACTACGCCGACGGCCGCAAGGAGCCGGACTGCTACACCCGGCCGACCGGCCTGCGCGACGAACTCACCGACAAGCTCGGCACCTTCCCGCTCTTCCACTTCTGGGGACCCGGCGCCGACCTCGTCTCCTCACAGTGGATCATCGATGCCACCCGGCACATCATGCGTACCCGCCCCACCGACCTGACCCTGTGCTACCTCCCGCACCTGGACTACGACCTCCAGCGGTACGGGCCCGACGACCCGCGCTCGCACGCCGCCGCGGCGGCGCTCGACGCCGCCCTCGCGCCCCTCCTGGACGACGCGCGCGCCGGCGGGGCGACGGTCGTCGCGCTCTCCGAGTACGGCATCACGAACGTCAGCAGGCCGGTCGACATCAACCGGGTCCTGCGCCGGGCCGGGCTGCTGGAGGTGTACACCCAGGACGGCATGGAGTACCTCGACCCGTGGGTCTCCCGCGCCTTCGCCGTCGCCGACCACCAGATCGCCCATGTCTACGTCCGCCGCCCCGAGGACCTGGAGCTCGTCCGGGAGGCCCTCGCCGGCCTGCCGGGCCTGGCCGAGCTGCTCGACGACCGGGGGAAGAAGGCCCACGGCCTGGACCACCCGCGCTCGGGCGAGCTGGTCGCGGTGGCCGAGCCCGACGCCTGGTTCACCTACTACTACTGGCTCGACGACGACCGCGCGCCCGACTTCGCACAGCTCGTCGAGATCCACCGCAAGCCGGGCTATGACCCCGTCGAGCTGTTCATGGACCCCAAGGACCCGTACGTACGGGTGAAGGCCGGGGCCGCGCTCGCCCGCAAGAAGCTCGGGATGCGCTACCGGATGGCCGTCGTACCGCTCGACCCGTCACCGATCCGCGGCAGCCACGGGCGGCTGCCGGCGACGGAGGACGAGGGCCCGGTGTTCATCTGCTCCCGCCCGGACTCGGTCGGCGGCGACGGCCCCGTGGCCGCCACCGCCGTCAAGTCCCTGCTCCTCGGCCTCGCCGGCCTCCACTGACCGTCACCCCCCGCACGCGCCACCGCTGCCACCGGCCGGAACCGGAACCGGAAGCACTACCGGAACCGGGACCGGACCCGTAGGTCGTCCGCACGAACTGCGCACGACCTGCGCACGGCACCTTCGTACCGCTCGCCGTGCCGCTCTCGTACCGCACACGCACACGCACACGCACACGAACGCACGCCCGTCCAAGAACAGGAGCCTCACCGTGAAGAACGACTCCGAACTCGCCCAGACCCTCCGCCGCCGTAGATTCCTCGGTGTCGCGGCGGGCACCACGGCCGCCGCCCTCCTCGGCGCGGCCGCCACCGGCACCCCGGCCGTCGCGGCCCCGGCCGAGGCCGCCGGGAAGGCCGGCGGTGCCCCGCTGCTGCCCCCCGGCCGGCTCGGCATGCAGCTTTACAGC
>DOWQ01000740.1 GCA_003519485.1 Streptomyces sp.
GAGTCCGGGACCGGCACCGGCGGGTCGAAGACGCCGACCCCCTGCCAGCCGCTGACCTGCGGTTCCACCTGCGCGTACACCGCCTCGGCGAGCTCACCGTCGAGCGTGTCGTCGTCGCCGATGCCCCGCGCCAGGTCCCAGGCGTGCACGGTGAGGTCGGTGGTCATCTGCCAGCCGTACTCGGCCGTGGGCGACAGTCCGGCGCTGGTGTGCACCTGGCCGTCGAGGGCGTCCGGACGGTGGAAGGCCGCGTGCGACTCGGCGGCGGCCCGTTCCCAGGCGGCCACCGCGTCGTCACCCAGCACATCGCCGTCGAAGCGGTCGCCGACCTCGTCGAGGTCCGCGCCGCGCAGCAGCCAGGGCGCCCACAGGTGCTCGCTCACGAGGTGGTTCACCAGGTCCCGTACCGACCATTCGGTGCACGGGGTGCCGTCCGACCACTGGTCCTCCCCGACCCGGTGCACCCGCCGGTCGAACTCGCCCCAGGCCGTGTCGAAGGCTTCGAGCAGGTCCATGGCTCAGCCCGCCGGCGCCCGCCGGGCCGCCGCCGTCCGCCCCACGGGGCTCGGGCTGGGGGTCGGCTCCGGCGAGGGGTCGGGGTGCAGCGGTCCGGGCGGCACGGGCGGGATCGGGTCCGGCTCCGGAACGGGCGTCGGGCCCGGTGTGGGCCCCGGGCGGGGGCCGGGGCCCGGGCCGGGCGGAGGCGTCGGCACCGGCGGTACGGGGTCTGGACGCGGAGTTGTCATCGGGTCCTCCCAAACTCGCGATCCGGTCTGTGTCCGTTCGGCGGCGCGGGTGCCCGCCGGACCCCGCACGCGTACCCGTCGGGCCCCCGTTTCAGACCGGGTACCGCCGTTCTTTCCGGGCCGCTCATGCCCGGGGCGGGCCGCTCACGACACCACCGGGCCCGGACCGCTCCCCGGACGTAGCCGGGCCCGCTCACTCCCGGGCGTCCGGACCGGTCTCGGCCCGGGAGTGCCCGTACCAGACCGTGGTGACGTTGCAGAACTCGCGGATGCCGTGGCCCGACAGCTCGCGCCCGTAGCCGGAGCGCTTGGTGCCGCCGAAGGGCATTCCGGGGTGCGAGGCGGTCATGCCGTTGATGTAGACGCCGCCGGCCTCCAGGTCGCGGACGAACCGCTGGTGATCGAGCTCGTTCCTGGACCAGACGTTGGAGCTCAGCCCGAACGGGGTGTCGTTGGCGACCTCCACCGCCTGGTCCAGGCCGGAGACCCGGTAGAGGGCTGCCACCGGGCCGAACGCCTCCTCCTGGTGGATACGCATCTGCGGGGTGACCCCGGCCAGGATCGTCGGCTCGTAGAACCAGCCGGCGGGCCGGCCCTCGGGGCGCCTGCCGCCGCACAGCACGGCCGCCCCCCGCGTGCGCGCGTCCTCGACCAGCTCCTCCAGGTCACTGCGGCCCCGCTCGCTGGCGAGCGGCCCGACGTCGGTGCCCTCGGCCATCGGGTCGCCGACCGTGAGGGCCGTCATGCCCTCGGTGAAACGGGCGGCGAAGTCGTCGTAGACGTCGGTGTGCACGATGAAGCGCTTGGCCGCGATGCAGGACTGCCCGTTGTTCTGCGCCCGGGCGGTCACCGCGGTGGCGGCGGCTCGCGCGATGTCGGCGGACGGCATGACGATGAAGGGGTCGCTGCCGCCGAGCTCCAGCACCGTCTTCTTGACGGTGTCCCCGGCGATCGAGGCCACGGACCGGCCCGCCGGCTCGCTGCCGGTGAGCGTCGCCGCGGCGACGCGGTGGTCGCGCAGAATGCCCTCCACGGCGCCGGAGCCGACCAGCAGCGTCTGGAAGCAGCCCTCCGGGTAGCCGGCCCGGCGGAACAGGTCCTCCAGGTAGAGCGCGGTCTGCGGGACGTTCGAGGAGTGCTTGAGCAGCCCGGTGTTGCCGGCCATCAGAGCGGGCGCGGCGAAGCGCACCACCTGCCAGAGCGGGAAGTTCCAGGGCATGATGGCGAGGACGACGCCCAGCGGGCGGTAGCGGACGTACGCGCGGACCGCGCCGGAGTCCTCGACGTCGGCCGGGTCCGGGTGCTCGTCCGCGAGCAGCTCCTCCGCGTTGTGGGCGTACCAGCGCATCGCCTTGACGCACTTGGCCGCCTCCGCGCGGGCGGCGGCCAGGGTCTTGCCCATTTCCGTGGTCATGGTGCGGGCGACGTCCTCCTGCTCCGCCTCCAGCAGGTCCGCCGCGCGCCCGAGCAGCTCGGCACGCCGGTCGAAGCCGGTGAGGCGGTGCTTGCGGAAGGCCGCACGGGCCCGGTCGATCTTCTCGTCGAGCTCCGCGTCGCCGAGGGCGTCGAAGGTCTTCAGTGTCTCGCCGGTGGCCGGGTTGACGGTGGCGATGGCCATGGGTGGTTTCCTCCCTGCTGCGCGGCGACGGTCGCGGGCCGGCCCCGCCGGTGGCTCGTCGGCCGGGCTCTGTCGCAGGTACCCCGTCTCAGCCGGTTAGTCCTGTTGAGCGGCCGTCCCGGCAGTCTCCGACCGGCGCGGAGCCGGGCAGGGTAGCCGCGCCGGTGCCCCGTTCGCACCAAAGTCCGGCAACCGCAGCGGTTCGCCCGGAATCCGGGCAGCATTCCCCCACGCCTGCCGGTTTCGGCGCGGCGACAGGCACCGCGCGACCCACGAGGAGGCCGCCATGGCGGAGGACCGCTCCTACGAGATACGGCGGTGGACGCACGGCGCGGTACTCGTCCTGGAGATCCACGGCGAGCTGGACATCCTCGCGGCCTCGACCCCGGCGGGGCTGCTCAACAGGGCCGAGCCGCCGCCCGGCGCCACCCGGGTGATCGCCGACCTGCGCCGGCTGGCGTTCATCGACTGCGCCGGGTTCGGGGTGCTGGACCGGCTGGGCGGGTTGCTGCGGGAGCGCGGCGGCGACTTCCTGCTGGTCGTCACCGACCCGTTCGTCCGCAGGCTGCTGTGCCTCACCGGGCTCTCGCGGACCCTTCCGGTGCACAGCAGCGTGCGGGCCGCCCTGGCCGCGGCTGCGAGCCCGGCGGACCGCCGCGGACTGCGGGCCGGC
>DOWQ01000212.1 GCA_003519485.1 Streptomyces sp.
ACCTGTGACGCGGCTCTTCGCCGCCGCCACCGGCGTGTCGTCGGCGCCGAGCCTCCCCGTGTCACCCGGCGTCACCCCGCGGCCGCACGCCCGGTGTCCGCCGCGCCCGGACACGGACGGCGGGCTCAGAACGAATGGACCTCCGCGTACACCTGTGACAGCTCCGGCGCCCCGGTCACCGCCCAGTCCAGCCCGATCACCACCACGTCGAGCTCGCGACCCGAGGCGAGCCGCAGGACGGGTCCGCCACTCGGCCGCACCCGCCAGCCGGCGCCCGGCACCGTACGGATGATGACCGTCCCCAGGTAGAGGCCCGCGTCGTTGCCCAGCCAGGGCAGCTCCTCGGGGTCGTCCCGCCAGCGCGGCAGCAGCTGGTCGAGCGCCACCAACGAGCCGGGGGTGTCGTCCAGTTCGATCCCCGCCGCCCAGGCCCGCGCGCGCAGCAGCTCGCACTCGGCGAGCAGCCCCGCCGGGTCGCCGAACGCGTCCTCGTCCTCCTCCGGACCGCGCACCGCCACCGCGCGGCCGTCGCCGTGCCGCTTGCGCCAGTTGCCCAGGAAAGGGATGTTCATGCCACTCAGCCTGGCAGGCGCGGCTTCCCGGCACCACAGGGCGCGCGGTACGCCATCCGGCCGGTTGTTCGCCTTGACGACCACCCCGTGTCTCTCTAGCTTCATCCAGCACCTGTCGGATCTCTCCTGCCAGTTCCACTCATCGACACCGCTGCTACAGAACGGGCTCGCCCATGGAGAAGGCCACGAGATCACCGGCATGGCGTTCCGGGCGGTGGGGCACGGTCGTCGTCACCGCCCTCGCGCTCACCGCCACCGCGGCGCCCGTCGTCGCCACCGCACAGGAACGCGGCCCGGACGGACCCCTCCCCCTCGACCGGCTCTTCGACAACACAGCGATCAGTGACGACGCCCAGCCCGCCCGCGCCGACTTCGACGGCGCGGGCGCTTCCCTGTCCGCACAGGACCTCGAGGCCGCGGGCTGGACCCCCGGCCGCACCCTCGGCATCGACGCGGCCCGGCTGGTCTGGCCCGACTCGGCGCCCGGCCGGCCCGACAACGTACGGGCTGACGGCCAGTCCGTGCGGCTGAGCGGGCGCGGCAGCGCCGTCACCTTCCTGGTGACGGGCACCGGCGGGGAGGCAACCGGCGCCGGCACCGTCCGCTACCGGGACGGCTCGACCAGTTCGTACACCCTGACCGCGCCGGACTGGCGCTCCGGGCCGCTCAGCACCAAGGCGGTGGCGCTGCCGCACATCAACACGCCCGGCGGGCAGCTTTCGGAGCAACCCCGGCTGTACGCGGTGTCGGTGCCCGTCGCGCAGGGCCGCGCCATTGAGTCGGTCGTCCTGCCGGAGGACCCCGGGCCGCTGACCGACCTGCATGTCTTCGCGGCCTCCGTACGGGAGCCGGCGGCGGGCTGGACCGGCAGCTGGTCGACATCCACGGCCGGCTATACGGAGGTCGGGCCGTGGACCGACCGGACGCTGCGGCTGGTCGTGCACACCAGCGCCGGCGGCCCGCAGGTCCGCATCCGGCTCGACAACACCTTCGCGGCGGCTCCGGTGGACATCGGGAGCGCCACGGTGGCGGTGCAGGAGTCCGGCGCGGCGGCCCGCGGCGAGCCGGTTCCCCTGACCTTCGGCGGCCGGACCGGGGCCGAGGTGCCGGCCGGCGCCCAACTGCGCAGCGACCCGCTGGGCTTCCAGGTGCCGGCGAACGCGAACCTGCTCGTCAGCTTCCATCTGCCCGGCACGGTGACGTCGGCGCCGGTGCACACCAAGGCGCTCCAGCGCTCCTTCCTGAGCACGCCCGGCAGCGGCGACCGCACGGCCGACGCGGGCCCGGGCGCGTTCACCGGCTCGCTCGGCACCTATCCGTTCCTGGCCCAGGTGGACGTCCGCGGCGGTCCGGGCTCCGTGGTGGCTCTCGGCGACTCGATCACCGACGGGAACACCTCGACCGTGGGCGCCAACCGCCGCTGGCCGGACGTACTGGCCCAGCGGCTCCAGGACCAGGAGGACGTCCCGCGCTACGGCGTGCTCAACCAGGGNNGGCGGGGTGAGCGCACAGCACCGGCTGGACCGGGACGTCCTCGCCCGGACCGGGGCCCGTACGGTGATCGTCTTCGAGGGGATCAACGATGTGCGCTGGGGCACCTCGTCCGCCGAGGTCATCAGCGGGCTGACCGCCATCGCCGACCGGGCCCGCGCCCGGGGCCTGCGGGTGGTCGCGGCCACCATCGCGCCCTGCGAGGGCTATCCGGACTGCACGGCGGCGGTGGACGCCCGGCGTACGGCCGTCAACGCGTTCATCCGGGAGCAGGGGCTGCGGGAGAACGGCGGTCCGTTCGACGCCGTCCTCGACTTCGACGCGGTGATCCGCGACCCGGAGCGGCCCTCGCGGATGCTGCCGGCCTACGACAGCGGCGACCATCTGCACCCGGGGGACGCCGGGCTGCGGGCCCTCGCGGAGTCGATAGACCTGCGGAAGCTGGTGCCCCGGGCGTAACCGCGACCGCCCGCCCCGGCCGCGGGGCCCG
>DOWQ01000161.1 GCA_003519485.1 Streptomyces sp.
GTCTCGTCGTAGGACGGCGTCACCCGGGAGATCTCCGCCCGCCGCCGGCGCTCGGGGTTGAGCCACATGCTCTCGCGGTTCCACTCCACGGAGGTCCGGACCTCACGGATCAGCCGGGGCAGCCGGCGGGCACGGTCGTACCAGCCGAGGACGTGGTCGTACTCCCACGGCTCGTCGAGTTCGTCCGCGACCTGGCCGAGCACCCCGGACGCCTCCTCGATCACCCCCTGCACCCCCTTGCGGGAGTCGCGCAGATACGCCGGCGGGCGCAGCAGGGCGTTCACACCGACCGCGACGGCCGCCCCGAGGAGCGCGGCCAGCAGCCGTTCACCGGCGTCCGCGACCGTCGCCTCCCCGGCGGTCAGGGTGAACAGCGCGGAGGTGGCGCTGTAGATGCCCTGTTCGCCGAAGCGCCGCCAGTTGCCCGCGAGGATGGTCACCGGCAGCACGACGGCCATCGCCGCCACGGGGTTACCGAGCAGCGACAGGCCGGCGGTGCCCAGCACCGTGCCGAGCGCGATGGCCAGCAGTTGCTGCACGCCGCGCGCCATCGACCGGTAGACGGTGGCCTGCACCAGCACGACGGCGACCCATGGGGCCATCAGGGCGAGCGAGTCCGGCTGCAGCCAGGAGGAGAGCACCCAGGCGATGACGGCGGCCAGCGCGGCCTTGCCGGACTGTACGGCCAGGTCACGCTCGCGCCCCGGGGCCGACCCCGCCCGACGGACGGAGCGGAGGGCCGCAGCGGCCTCCGTACGGACGACTCGCGACACCGATGTCGATTGCAGCATTCTTCTCCGGTGCCACGCACGGCGGTTTCCACGCATGGCGGATCCGGCGGGATGCCCGGCCCGATGCGGGGTACCACGGCAGGACACCGCCCGTACCCGTGCCACGACGAGGGAGCGACATGTACCACGAACACCTGCTCGAACTGGGGCAACAGCTGCGCGTCGACGCGGTACGGGCCGCGGACTCCGCCGGGTCGGGCCACCCGACCTCCTCGATGTCGGCCGCCGACCTGATGGCCGTGCTGCTCGTCGGCCATCTGCGGTACGACTTCGACGAGCCCTCCCGGCCGGGCAACGACCATCTGGTCTTCTCCAAGGGCCACGCCTCGCCGCTGCTCTACGCCCTCTACAAGGCGGGCGGCGCGATCACCGACGACGAACTCCTCACCTTCCGCAAGCAGGGCAGCCGGCTGGAGGGGCACCCCACGCCCCAGCTGCCCTGGGTGGACGTGGCCACCGGGTCGCTGGGCCAGGGCCTGCCCATCGGCGTCGGCCTGGCGCTGGCCGGCAAGCACCTGGACCGGCTGCCGTACCGGACCTGGGTGCTGTGCGGCGACAGCGAGCTGGCCGAGGGGTCGGTGTGGGAGGCGTTCGAGCACGCCGGGTACGAGCAGCTGGACAACCTCACCGCGGTGATCGACGTCAACCGGCTCGGCCAGCGCGGCCCCACCCGCCACGAGTGGGACCTGGACGCCTACGCCCGCCGCATCCGGTCGTTCGGCTGGCACACCGTCGAGGTCGACGGGCACGACATCGCCGCCATCGACGAGGCGTACGCCGAGGCGCGCGCCACCGCGCTCCGTCCCACCGCTGTCATCGCGCGCACCATGAAGGGGCGCGGCGTCACCGCCGTGGAGGACCGCGAGGGCGCGCACGGCAAGCCGCTGCCGGACGCCGCGGAGGCCATCGCCGAGCTCGGCGGATACCGTGACCTGCAGATCGAGGTCCAGCCGCCGCCCGATGTACAGACCCCGGACCGTCCGCTGCGGGACCTCGAACTGCCGCGCTACGAAGTCGGGGACAGCGTCGCCACCCGCGACGCGTACGGTGCGGCCCTCACGGCGCTCGGCACCGCGCGCGGCGACGTCGTCGCCCTCGACGGGGAGGTCAGCGACTCCACCCGGTCCGGAATCTTCGCGAAGGAGCACCCCGACCGGTTCTTCGAGTGCTACATCGCCGAGCAGCAGCTCGTCGCGACGGCCGTCGGCATGCAGGCGCGCGGCTGGGTGCCCTTCGTCTCCACCTTCGCCGCCTTCCTCACCCGCGCCCACGACTTCGTCCGGATGGCCTCCGTCAGCCGGGCGAGCCTGAAGATCGCGGGCTCCCACGCCGGTGTCGCCATCGGCCAGGACGGCCCGTCGCAGATGGGCCTGGAGGACCTCGCGATGTTCCGCGCGGTGCACGACAGCACCGTCCTCTATCCGTGCGACGCCAACCAGACCGCGCGGCTGATGTCGGCCATGACCGACCGGCCGGGGATCAGCTACCTGCGGACGACCCGCGGCGCCGGCCCGGTGATCTACGAGCCGCACGAGCGGTTCGCCATCGGCGGCAGCCGGGTGCTGCGCTCCTCCGACGAGGACCGGGTCACCCTGATCGCCGCCGGGGTCACCGTCCAGGAGGCGCTCGCAGCCGCCGACCGGCTCGCCGAGGAGGACATCGCCGCCCGCGTGATCGACCTCTACTCGCTGAAGCCCGTCGACACCGAGACGCTGCACGCCGCCGCCGAGGACACCGGCCGGCTCGTCACCGTGGAGGACCACCGGCCCGAGGGCGGGCTGGGCGACGCCGTGCTGGAGGCGTTCTGCGACGGCAGGCCGGTGCCGCACATCGTCCGGCTCGCCGTCCGGAATCTGCCGGACTCCGCGAGCCCCGAGGAACAGTTGAGCACTGCGGGCATCGACGCCGACGCGATCACCGCGGCCGCCCGGCGGCTGACCGCCTCGGCCGGCTGACACGCCGGCCGGTGTCCCGCTCGGCATCCCGGCGGCCGGCCGAGGCGGCGGCACGGTGTACTGGCCCGAGCTTTCCCGAGTCTTGAGGAGGAGCATCGATGAGCAGCGTTCCCAGCGGTAGCGGTAGCGGTGGCAGCGGCAGTGACAGGAGTGGCGGCGGGGGCGCGGGCGGGGGTGGCGGCCTGCGCGTCGTGGTCGTCGGAGCCACCGGCAACGTCGGTACGAGCGTGGTGCGCGCCCTGAGCGAGGATCCGGCGGTCGGGTCAGTGCTCGGGCTCGCCCGGCGCATCCCCGGCTGGTCCCCGCCGCGCACCGAGTGGGCGGCCGTCGACATCGGTTCGGAGGCCGCGGAGGGGCAGCTGGTCCGGGGGTTCCGGGGCGCGGACGCCGTCATCCACCTCGCATGGCTGTTCCAGCCGACCCGCGCGCCCGCCGTCACCTGGCGGACGAACGTGCTGGGCGGCCTGCGGGTGTTCGAAGCCGTCGAGAAGGCGGGCGTGCCCGCTCTCGTGTACGCCTCCTCCGTCGGGGCGTACTCACCCGGGCCGAAGGACCGCGCGGTCGACGAGTCCTGGCCCACCCACGGCTGGCCCGAGGCGGCCTACTGCCGTGAGAAGTCCTATCTGGAACGGGCGCTGGACGGCTTCGAGCGCCGGCACCCGGGCATCCGCGTGGTACGGATGCGGCCGGGCTTCCTCTTCAAGCGGGAGGCCGCGACGCAGCAGCGCAGGCTCTTCGCCGGCCCGCTGCTCCCGCGCCGGATCGCCCGCCCGGAGCTGCTGCCGGTCGTCCCCAACCTGCCCGGACTGCGCTTCCAGGTGCTGCACACCGACGACGCGGCCGACGCCTACCGGCTGGCCGTCACCACTCCCGGGGCGCGGGGCGCGTACAACCTCGCGGCCGAGCCGCCGGTCGACGCCCGCGTGCTGGCCCGGATGTTCGGCGCCAGAGTGGTGCGGCTGCCGCTGTGGCCGGTACGGACCTCACTGGCCGCGGCCTGGTGGCTGCGCATGGTGCCCGCCTCGCCGCAGCTCTTCGACGCGGTGCTGCGGCTGCCGCTGATGGACGTCGGACGGGCCCGGGACGAGCTGGGCTGGCAGCCGCGGTACACCGCCGAGGAGGCGCTGACGGCTTTCGTCGAGGGGCTGCGGGAGGGCGCGGGCATGGCGACGGCGCCGCTGGCTTCCCGGGTGCCGGGCGGCCGGGCGGGCGAACTGACGACCGGGGTCGGCGGACGGCCCTGAGCCGGCCCTGGACTCGGCGCGAGGCATCTGAGCCGGGGCCGGCCCGAGGCACCTGAGTGAGCCGGGCCGTCAGTCCCGCGTCTTCCGGGCGTTCGCCCTCGGAGTCAGAGCCACAGCTCGACGGCCATGGCCAGCAGCGACAGGGAGAACAGGACGACGACCGCCCCGATGAGGATGAGCGGGCCCTTGCTCCAGCCCTTGGCCGGGTTGTACGTCTCCCGGGGCCCGGCGCCCGTCATGCTGCTCTCCCCGGGCGGCGTCTCGGCGGGCGGCACGCCCTTGCCGGGCGGCACGCCCCTGCCCGGCTCGGGACCGGATGACGGGCGCCGGGAGCCGGGTTCCGGGTTCTCGTCCATGGGGTTCATGGCTACCGAGTGCACAGCGTTCGCCGTCTCACACCTCGCGGTACACCATCGGCCGATCCGGTTTGACACCGTCGCTGGGGGCTACCGAGGGAGTCACCGAAGAGCCACGGCCGTCGCCCGGCGGACGGCCCAGGAAGGGAGGGCACCACGGATGAGCTCCGAAACCGGTGGGGACGAGGAGGGCCCGGTGACCGGGGGAGACGCGGCGGCCGCGTCAGCGATCGGCGTGGTCATCGCGACCCGTGACCGGGCCGGCTCCCTCGCCGTGACCCTGCGGCACCTGCTGGACCTGCCCGAACGGCCGCAGATCATCGTCGTGGACAACGCCTCCACCGACCGCACCCGCGCCATGCTGGCGGAGCGTTTCCCCGAGGTCAGGGTGCTGCCGTTGGCCGTCAACCGGGGCGCGCTCGCCCGGAACGACGGGGTGCGGGCCCTGGACACTCCGTATGTGGCCTTCAGCGACGACGACTCCTGGTGGGAGCCGGGCGCCCTCGCCCGCGCCGTCCGCACCCTGGAGGCGCATCCGCGGCTCGGGCTGCTCGCCGCCCGTACCCTCGTCGGCCCGCGGAACGAGCCGGACCCGCTCAACGACGTCCTCGCGGCGTCGCAGGTCGGCCGAGCCCCGGACCTGCCCGGCCCGGAGGTCCTCGGCTACCTGGCCTGCGCGGCCGTGGTCCGCCGCAGCGCGTATCTCGACGCGGGCGGCTACCACCCGGTGCTGTTCTTCGGCGGCGAGGAGAGCCTCCTCGCGCAGGACCTGGCGGCCCGCGGCTGGGGCGTCTCCTACTGCCCCGACGTGGTCGCCCACCACCACCCCGAGCCCGGCCCGCGCGACCGCCGCCGGGCACGGGTGCTGCGCAACGCGCTGCTCACGACCTGGCTGCGCCGGCCGCTGCCGACCGTCCT
>DOWQ01000250.1:0-6292 GCA_003519485.1 Streptomyces sp.
GGCGCCGCACCCGGCGCCGCACCCGGCGCCGCCGCCTACAGCACCGGCCGCGCGCCCCGCCGCCCGGAGACGCTCCCCGGAGAGGGACCCCAGTGATCGCATTCGTCAGCGGCCCCGTCGCCGCGCTCGCCCCCAATACCGCGGTCGTCGAGGTCGGCGGCGTCGGCATGGCCGTCCAGTGCACCCCGGACACGCTGTCCGGGCTGCGCGTCGGACAGCAGGCCAAGCTCGCCACCTCGCTGGTCGTGCGCGAGGATTCGCTGACCCTCTACGGCTTCGCCGACGACGACGAGCGTCAGGTCTTCGAGCTGCTCCAGACCGCCAGCGGTGTCGGTCCCCGGCTCGCCCAGGCCATGCTCGCCGTGCACCGCCCCGACACCCTGCGGCTTGCCGTCTCCACCGGCGACGAGAAGGCGCTCACCGCCGTGCCCGGCATCGGGAAGAAGGGCGCCCAGAAGCTCCTCCTGGAACTCAAGGACCGGCTCGGCGAGCCGCTGGGCAGCTCCGGCGCGGTCCGGCGCGCCGGTGCCGCGTCCGCTCCGTCCTGGCGCGAGCAACTGCACGCCGCCCTGATCGGCCTCGGCTACGCCCCCCGCGAGGCCGAGGACGCGGTGTCCGCCGTCGCCCCGCAGGCCGAGACGGCGCTCGCCGCCGGCACCGCGCCGCCCGTGCCCCTGCTGCTGCGTGCCGCCCTCCAGTCGCTGAACCGCACCCGCTGACCGACACCCGTCACGTCTGGACCCGGCCACAACCGCAGCCCCGGCCACAACCGCAGACCGAGAACAGCAGACAGCAGACCGCCCGCCAGCAGACCGCCGACCCGAACCCGCCGAGCTGAGAGTGACCATGAACTGGGACGACACCGCACCCGAGGCCCCGGACCGGCTGCTGGACGCCGATGCCGCCGGTGAGGACCGGGCGATCGAAGCGGCGCTGCGCCCGAAGGACCTCGGCGAGTTCATCGGGCAGGAGCGGGTCCGCGAGCAGCTCGACCTGGTGCTGCGCGCCGCCCGGCAGCGCGGGGGCACGGCCGACCACGTACTGCTCTCCGGGGCGCCCGGGCTGGGCAAGACCACCCTCTCCATGATCATCGCTGCCGAGATGGGCGCCCCGATCCGCATCACCTCGGGCCCCGCCATCCAGCACGCGGGCGATCTGGCCGCGATCCTCTCCTCGCTCGCCGAGGGCGAGGTGCTCTTCCTCGACGAGATCCACCGGATGTCCCGTCCGGCCGAGGAGATGCTGTACATGGCGATGGAGGACTTCCGCGTCGATGTCATCGTCGGCAAGGGCCCCGGCGCGACGGCCATCCCGCTCGAACTCCCGCCCTTCACCCTCGTCGGCGCCACCACCCGGGCCGGGCTGCTGCCGCCGCCGCTGCGCGACCGCTTCGGCTTCACCGCCCACATGGACTTCTACGAGCCCGCCGAGCTGGAGCGCGTCCTGCACCGGTCCGCCCGGCTGCTGGACGTCGAGATCGGGCCGGAGGGCGCCACCGAGATCGCGGGCCGATCCCGCGGCACCCCGCGCATCGCCAACCGGCTGCTCCGCCGCGTCCGGGACTACGCGCAGGTCAAGGCCGACGGTGTGATCACCCGCGAGATCGCGGAGACCGCCCTCGCGGTCTACGAGGTCGACGGCCGGGGCCTGGACCGGCTCGACCGCGCGGTGCTCCGCGCCCTGTTGAAGCTCTTCGGCGGCGGGCCGGTCGGCCTGTCGACCCTCGCGGTCGCGGTGGGGGAGGAGCGGGAGACGGTCGAGGAGGTCGCCGAACCGTTCCTGGTCCGGGAGGGCCTCCTGGCCCGTACGCCGCGCGGCCGGGTCGCCACCCCCGCCGCCTGGGCGCATCTGGGGCTGGTGCCGCCGCAGCAGGGCGGCGCCGCCGGTCAGCCGGGGCTCTTCGGCGCCTGACGGCGCGGGGGAGGCGGCTCCCAGGAACCCTGGTGCCATGCTGAGCGTTGTTCCATCGGCACGGACTCGCCTAGACTCCGCCGATGCCGTTCCTGGCGGACGGCTGCCCACCCCCGTATACCCAGGCCGTGGAATCCACGGTCGTGCGAAGGAAATCCCGTCCCGTGAATATCATGACTCTCCTCCCCTTCATCGCGATCATCGGGGTTATGTTGCTGATGACGCGCTCGGCGAAGAAGAAGCAGCAGCAGGCCGCCGCGATGCGCGAGCAGATGCAGCCGGGCACCGGCGTCCGGACGATCGGGGGGATGTACGCCACCGTCAAGGAAGTCCAGGACGACACGGTTCTCCTCGAGGTCGCCCCGTGCGTCCACGCCATCTACGCCAAGAACTCCGTCGGCGCCGTCCTCGACGACGCGGAGTACAACCGCATCGTGCACGGTGCCGGCTTCGAGGCCGACGAGCTCGAGGACGACCGGCCGGTCGTGCCGGACGACGCCTCCGCGCTGACCGACGCCGAGGACTCGGCGGACGCCGACGAGCCGGCCGTCGACCTGGACAAGCCCAAGGCCGCCGACGCCGAGCCGGCGGACACCAAGGGTGTCAAGAAGGACGACGGCGACACCGACGCGAAGTAACTCTTCCCCTCTCCGCGGGCCGCGTGACGACCCGCGCCGGGAGCCGGTGACCCTCCAGGGGTACGGCGCCCGTCGCGGGTAGCACGGCGGCCCGTTGTCGGTCCGTACTGCCGAACGCCGTTCGCCCATCACGCTACGTGGCCGTCCGCTCACGGCAGGTGTGGTCGGCCGGGCAGGAGAAACTCAACAGTGTCAGCACCCAAGAAGGGCCGGCGGCCCTCGGGGGCCAGGGGCAGGCCGGGACGCGTCCTGACCTTGTTCCTGATCGCTGTCGTGGCACTGACCGGAGGGATGTTCTTCTCCGGTCACACCACCCCGCGGCTGGGGATCGACCTCGCCGGCGGCACCAGCATCACCCTCACCGCCCAGAATCAGCCGGGCGCCAAGAACGCGATCAACCCGACCAATATGCAGACCGCCGTCGGCATCATCGAGCGGCGCGTCAACGGCATGGGCGTCTCCGAGGCGGAGGTGCAGACCCAGGGCGACCGGAACATCATCGTCAACATCCCCCGGGGCACCGACGAGAAGCAGGCGCGAGAGCAGGTCGGCACGACCGCCCAGCTGCGCTTCCGCCCGGTGCTCGCGGCGGCCGACGGCAAGCCGGCACCGGAGCCGGCCGCGAGCTCGTCGCCCGGCGCGGAGAGCGCCGAGAACACCGCCGGCCGGGCCGAGGCCCCCGCGAGCGAGAGCTCCGACACGGTGGGCGAGCAGCAGGACGACACCGCCGGTGACGAGGACCAGGCCGACGCCGTGGACCAGGAGGAGCCGGAAGCGGCCCCCTCCGGCGGCGCCACCACCCAGGGCCGGCCCGTGACGGAGGGCCCGGTGGACGACTCCTCCGACCCACCGAAGACTTCGCCCGCCGCCCCTTCGGAACCGTCCGGCAAGACTGCCGGGAGCGCGGCCGGCCGGCAGCCGAGCTCCGAGATCCCCACCGAGCTGCAGGAGAAGCTCGACGCGCTGGACTGCGGGAAACCGCAGGAACGCCGCAAGGCCGGTGAGGGCGTCGAACCCACCGACCACACCGTCGCGTGCAGCGACGACGGATCCAAGAAGTACGCACTCGGCCCGACGGATGTCGCCGGTACCGAGGTCGACGGCGCCAAGGCCGTCTTCGACAACCAGCGGGGCCAGGGCTGGATCGTCAATCTGGACTTCAATGACAAGGGCGGCCGGCAGTTCGCGGACGCCACCGGACGGATCGCCGGACAGCAGCCGAACCAGTTCGCGATCGTCCTCGACGGGGAAGTCGTCTCCGCCCCCGCGGTCAGCACCCGCATCGACGGCGGCCGCGCTCAGATCTCCGGCAGCTTCGACCAGCGGTCCGCCCAGGATCTGGCCAACGTCCTGTCCTACGGGGCGCTGCCGCTGAGCTTCACCGAGTCCAGCGTCACCACCGTGTCCGCCGCCCTCGGCGGCGACCAGCTGGAGGCCGGGCTCATCGCCGGCGCCATCGGGCTCGCGCTCGTCGTCGTCTACCTGGTGGCCTACTACCGCGGCCTGTCGGTCATCGCGCTGTTCAGCCTGCTGGCCTCCGCCGCCCTCACGTACACGATCATGACCCTGCTCGGCCCGGGCATCGGCTTCGCGCTGAACCTGCCGGCCGTCTGCGGCGCGATCGTCGCCATCGGCATCACCGCCGACTCGTTCATCGTGTACTTCGAACGGGTCCGCGACGGGATCCGCGAGGGCCGCACCCTGCGGGCAGCCGTCGAGCGGGGCTGGCCACGGGCCCGGCGGACCATCCTGGTCGCCGACTTCGTGTCCTTCCTCGCCGCCGCCGTGCTCTTCACCGCCACGGTCGGCAAGGTGCAGGGCTTCGCGTTCACCCTCGGCCTCACCACCGTCCTCGATATCGTCGTGGTGTTCGGCTTCACCAAGCCGCTGTTGTCACTGCTCGCGCGGACCCGGTTCTTCAGCGGTGGCCACCCCCTGTCCGGGGTGGACCCGCAGCGGCTCGGCGCCCGGCCGCCGCTCCGCGGAGGCCGCCGCACGACCCTCCGCCCGTCCGACCCGAAGGAGGCCTGAGATGTCGCGACTCGGCACTCTCGGCGCCCGGCTCCACCGAGGTGAGGTCGGCTACGACTTCATCGGCAAGCGCATGCTCTGGTATGGGGTCTCCGTGCTGATCACCATCACGGCCGCCCTCGGCCTGGGCCTCCAGGGCCTCAACATGGGCATCGAGTTCTCCGGCGGCGCGGTCTTCAGCACCCCGGCGGCCGGCGTCTCGGCCACGCAGGCCGAACAGGCCGCCGAGCGGGCCTCCGGCCACCCGGCGCTCGTACAGGAACTCGGCGGCGGTGGGCTGCGCATCCAGATCAGTGAGGTCGACACGGACCGGTCCGACCGGATCAAGGCCGCCCTCTGGGAGGAGCTCGACATCCCGGCGAAGGCCATCAACGCCGACCTCGTCGGGCCCAGCTGGGGCGAGCAGATCGCCAACAAGGCATGGCTGGGGCTGGGTGTCTTCATGGCCCTGGTGGTGGTGTATCTTGCCATCGCCTTCGAGTGGCGGATGGCGGTGGCGGCCCTGGTCGCGCTGGTCCACGACCTCACCATCACCACCGGCGTCTACGCCCTCGTCGGCTTCGAGGTCAGCGTCGGCACGGTGATCGGCCTGCTGACGATCCTCGGCTACTCGCTCTACGACACGGTCGTCGTCTTCGACAGCCTCAAGGAAAGCAGCCGCAACATTCTCGAACAGAACCGCTGGACGTACAGCGAGATCGCCAACCGCAGCATCAACGGCACCCTGGTCCGCTCCGTGAACACCACGGTGGTGGCGCTGCTGCCGGTCGCCGGGCTGCTCTTCATCGGCGGTGGCGTGCTCGGGGCCGGGATGCTCAACGACATCTCGCTGTCGTTGTTCGTCGGCCTCGCCGCCGGTGCGTACTCCTCGATCTTCATCGCCACGCCGCTGGTCACCGACCTCAAGGAGCGGGAGCCGAGGATCGCGGCCCTGCGGGAGCAGGTGCTCGCCAAGCGGGCCTCGGCCGCGACGCCGGACGGCGCCCGCGCCGAAGAGTCCGGCGGTACGGACGGCGTGGCCGTGACCGCCGCGGCCGGGCCGCCCCCGCAGCCCGGTGAACACGGCCGGGACCGGACCGCGGGGAGGCGCGCATGACCGCCTCCGCGTCCTCCGCCGGGTCCTCCGTGGCCGCCGCCGAGCTGCACGGCCTGCTGAGCGGCCGGATCCGGGACGTCCCGGACTATCCCGTGCCGGGCGTGATGTTCAAGGACATCACGCCGCTGCTGGCCGATCCGGTCGCCTTCGGCGCGCTCACCGAGGCCCTCGCGGAGCTCTGCGAGCGGCACGGCGCGACCAAGGTCGTCGGCCTGGAGGCCCGCGGCTTCATCCTGGCCGCACCCGCCGCCATCCGCGCCGGGCTCGGCTTCGTGCCCGTACGCAAGGCCGGCAAGCTCCCCGGCGCGACCCTCGCACAGGCGTACGCGCTGGAGTACGGCACCGCCGAGATCGAGGTGCACGCCGAGGACCTGGCGCCCGGTGACCGGGTCATGGTGATCGACGACGTACTGGCCACCGGCGGTACCGCCGAGGCATCCCTGTCGCTGATCCGCCGGGCCGGTGCCGCGGTCGCCGGGGTGTCCGTGCTCATGGAGCTGGGCTTCCTCGACGGCCGGCGGCGGCTGGAGACGGCCCTGGCGGGAGCCCCGCTGGAGGCCCTGATCACGATCTGAGACGGCAGCACCGCAGGAGCACGAGGGCGGGCGTTCCCCAG
>DOWQ01000250.1:6297-6477 GCA_003519485.1 Streptomyces sp.
CCGGGCCGCGAGGTCGATACCATGGGGTTCCGGGACCGACCGGGACGCCGGACCCCGCCTCCCCGCCCCCACCCGGCGCGGAGTGGCCCACCCCTGAGGAGTGCTCTTGCCGGACGAGGCCAAGCCGCTCACCGCCGCGAACCTGTCGGACACGTCCACCGAGGCCACGGCGGCTCCCGA
>DOWQ01000732.1 GCA_003519485.1 Streptomyces sp.
CGGGGGCGCCTGCCGGGATCCTCGTGCCGCGGGGCCGGCCGGCCGGCGGGCCGGCCCGCACGAGCGGCCCGCTACTCGTGCGGCGCCCAGTACTGCAGCAGCCGTCCCACTCCGTGCTCCACGGATTTCCAGGTCCCCCGGAAGCCGACCACGGCGACCGCGGCGGTCGGATAGCCGCCACGCTCCATCCGGGTCAGGGCGTCGCCGTCCGCGCTGCCGGACAGTGCGTCGGCGAGGGCGTGCATGCCGGGGTTGTGCCCGATCAGGAGGAGGTCCCTGACCTCGTCGGGGGTCTCGTTCAGCAGGGCCAGGAGATCGCCGACGGTGGCTTCGTACAGCCGCTCCTCGTAGACGGTCTTCGGCCGCTGCGGCAGCTCGTGGACGACGAGCTTCCACGTCTCGCGGGTACGGCTGGCGGTCGAGCAGAGGGTCAGGTCGGGACGGATACCGGTTCCGGCGATCCAGCGGCCGGCGGCCGGCGCGTCCTTTCGGCCGCGGTCGGCGAGCGGCCGGTCGTGGTCGGACACCTCGGGCCAGTCGGCCTTGGCGTGCCGGAGTAGGACAATCCTGCGGGAATCCGGGGTTCCGGGGGCGGTCTCCCGGGGAGATTCAGCGACGCTCATAGCTCCCAGCTTCGCATGAAAAGCGCTGTACGGCTCGGGGTGTTGGGGTGCCGTCCGGCGGGGGCGCCCGCCGGGGCGCGTGCGCCCCCGCTCAGCCCTGGCGCTGGAACAGAACGTCCCGCAGCAGCTCCAGGAGCTCCCGGACGCCCGCCGCGCCCCCGGCCGCCGCCCGGGCCTCCGGAGCGGCGAGAATCAGCGTCAGGAGGGCGAGGAACGCCAGGGAAGGCAGGGCGAGGGCCCACCACGGGAGCCGCGTCTGCGCGGTGTGGACCGCCGGGCCGTGGATCCGCGTGTGCGTACCGGCCGACATGGGACCGCCTCCGTGGGCTGGAAGGGACGACACGGCCGGCTGCCACGGCCCCGTCCACCGCCCTTTCGCGGTGTACCCATGAACCTACGGAGCGTGCCGCCCGCCGCCCATCCGGTGATCCACCCAGTCGTCCCTGACTTCGCCCCCCTAGGGGTTCTGGTGCCGGCCCCACCTCCGGGGCGGGGGGAAGCCGGGTCACGAGCCCCCTCCGGCGCTCGGCGGCGGGGCCTGCGGGGCGTCAGCAGCGCGCGGGCGGTCAGGGGGAGAGGATGGTGGCGATCACTCCGATGACGACCGAGATGGCGAGGATCAGGCCGAGCAGGCCGAGCAGCTTCTTCTGGCCGTTCTGGGGGTTCGGTTCGAGGACTGGCATGCGGCCAGTCTCCCATCCCCCTACGACAGCACCGCCGGTGGGCACCGGCCGGCCGGGACACCGACCGGCGTGCGCCGCGGACCGCGGAGGGTGGGCACCGGTGAACGCTCGCCGGCGGGCTTCGGCCGGCCTCACCGACGAGTGGCGTCGCCCGTCTCGTCCTCGATGAAACGGTGACGGCCCGCGAGCACGCCCAGCAGGATCTGCGGCACCATCAGCCCGGACATCAGTGCGAGGGGCAGCCCCCAGCCGCCGCTGTGCTGGTAGAGGACGCCGATCAGCAGCGGGCCGGGCACCGAGATGAGGTAGCCGGTGGTCTGGGCGAAGGCCGAGAGCCGCACCACGCCGGCGCCGGTCCGCGAGCGCATCCCGATCAGCGTCAGCACCAGCGGGAAGGCGCAATTGGAGACCCCGAGGAGCAACGCCCAGAGCCAGGCGCCCGAGGCCGGGGCGAGGTACAGCCCGGCGTATCCGGAGAGCCCGCAGAGGCCGAGGCCCACGGCCAGCGGACTCTGGGTGCGCATCCCGGCGGCGATCCTCGGCAGGATGTACGAGAGCGGCACCCCCAGGCCCATGGTCACGGCGAGCAGAATGCCGGCCGTGGCGGCCGGCACCCCCGCGTCGCGGAAGATCTGCGGCATCCAGCCCATGGTGATGTACGCGGCGGTGGCCTGGAGGCCGAAGAAGCAGGCGAGCGCCCAGGCGGTGGGGCTGCGCGTGATGGAGATCGACTGCGCCTCGGCAGCCTTGGCCGTCTTCGCCGCCTTTGTCGCCCTCGCCGCCGGTCCTCCCGGGGCGGCAGCCGGTGGCGTCGCACCCGTGGGTGTCGCCGGTACGTCCGACGCCGCCGCCTGCTTCCGGCGGGCCCTGCGGGCCCTGTGGCCGGTCAGCGGCAGCCAGACGGCCATGGCCAGCAGGGCGGGCACGGTCCAGACGGCCAGCCCGGCGCGCCAGTCACCGCCCATGAGGCCGGTGAGCGGCACGGTGACGGCCGCGGCGAGCGAGGTGCCGAGCGCCAGGCCCATCGAGTACAGGCCGGTCATGGTACCGACCCGGTCCGGGAACCAGCGCTTCACGATGACCGGCATCAGGATGTTGCTGAGCGCGATGCCGGCCAGCGCGAGCGCGCTGGCCGCGAGGAAGCCGGGCGTGCCACCGATGAAGGGCCGGATCAGCACGCCCGTGGCGATGGCGGCCATACCGGCGCAGACGACGACCCCGCTCCCCCAGCGGCGCGCCAGCCGGGGTGCCGCGATGCCGAAGACGGCGAAGCAGAGGGCCGGTACGGAGGTGAGGAAGCCCGCGACGCTGCCGCTCATGCCGAGGCCGGTGCGCGCCTCTTCGAGGAGCGCGCCGAAGCTGGTGATCGCCGGCCGCAGGTTGACGGCGGCCAGCACGATCCCGGCGATCAGCAGCCGGGCACGCCAGACGGAGCCGCGCACCGGGGAGCTGTCCGCGTCCGCCTCCGGGTCCCGGCCGGGGGCCGCAGCCGCCGGGCCGGGCCCCGTCGAAACCGTGTCCGAACGCCCGGCCGGGACCGCCGCCGGTGCGGTGTGCGGGCACGCGGTCGTCCCGGTCCTGTCGTCAGCCATGGGGTCATCATAGAATCATGGGATGATTGACTGTCCAGTCGCGCCCGTCCGTGTGGAGCGGGACTGCCGGACCGGCCGGACCGACGGCACGGTCCCGGGCCCGTCCCGTACCGTCTGGGCGTCCTTGCGCGCCACCTCTCCGCACCGAGGAGCACCATGCCGTTGAGCTCGCCCCGGCGTTCCGCACTCGTCGACCAGGTGATCGACGCGCTGCGCAACCAGATCACCTCGGGCGAGTGGCCGGTGGGCTCTCGCATCCCGACCGAGACCGCACTGGTCGAGCGGCTGGGGGTGGCCCGCAACACCCTGCGCGAAGCCGTCCGGGCGCTCGCGCACAACGGCCTGCTGGACATCCGGCAGGGCTCCGGCACCTACGTGGTGGCGACCAGTGAGCTGGCCGGGGTGATGCACCGGCGGTTCACGGACGCGGACCCTCAGCACATCGCCGAGCTGCGCAGCACCCTGGAGTCCTCCGCGGCCCGGCTGGCCGCGAAGCGCCGCACGGAGCGAGACCTCCAGCAGCTCGACGCGGTGCTGGCGCGCCGTGAGGCGGCGTGGGATTCGCGGGACGCGGAATCGTTCATCACCGCCGACGCGACCCTCCATCTGGCCGTGGTGGCGGCCAGCCACAACGATGTGCTGACCGCGCTCTACGCCGACCTCGGGGCCGTGCTGCGGGCGTTCCTCCGGCTCGACGTCGGCCACGAGCTGCGGCCGGAGAACCACATGGACCACGCCCGGCTGGTCGAGGCGATCCGCGCGGGTGACGAGGAGCTGGCGGGCAGCGAGGCGGCGAGCTACGCCTTCCGCTGCCTCCCGGAGCGCTGACGCGCACACGACCCCGGCGCGATACCGCCATGGCCGGAGCGCCCGCCTTCACCCGGCGGGCAGGACACCCCCGCCTCACCGCACCTCGTGCGTCACCCACGCCGCCCGTACGGGCATCCAGCAGCCGGCCGACAGCCGTACCGTCTGCGCGGGTCCCACCTCGACCGGGCCGGTGTCCACGTCCAGGTCCCACCACCGGTCGCACTCGATGTGCAGCCGCACCCGGTCGACGACGGGGTACGGGTTGTGGCAGTCCGCGGTGGCCCGGGAGCCCGTCACCTCCGTACGGCACACGGCCTCGTACGCACGTTCCGCCGCCTGCCCGGGGGTCCGCCCGGCGGCCGGTCCGGTACGGGTACGCGCCGGGGGCTCCCCCGCCGCGGGCAGGGCGAGCGCGACGGCCACCCCCGAGACCAGGACCGCTGCCGCGACGAGCAGAGCCGCCGCGGAGTGGCGGCGCGGAGCACCCATGGGGACCTCCTCGGCCGTACAGCGGCCGGTCCGCGCCGACGCCGCCACACCTCAGGGGACGTCTCTCCACAGTGCGGCCCGACGGGCCGAGCCGCTCGCCGGCCGGGCCCGAACGGACGATGTCCCGGCCCCCGCAAGCTGCGGGGGCCGGGGCATCGGTCGGCTCAGGCGCCCATCATGTGCACGCCGCCGTCGACATGCACGATCTCGCCCGTGGTCCTGGGGAAGAAGTCGGACAGCAGAGCGACGACGCCACGGCCGGCGGGCTCGGGGTCGGCCAGGTCCCAGCCGATCGGGGCCCGGTGGTTCCAGACGTCCGCCAGTTCCTCGAAGCCGGGGATCGACTTGGCGGCCATCGACTTGAGGGGCCCGGCGGAGATCAGGTTGCAGCGCACGTTCCGCTCGCCGAGATCCCGCGCGAGGTAGCGGCTGGTCGACTCCAGAGCGGCCTTGGCCACACCCATCCAGTCGTACTTGGGCCAGGCGACCTGCGCGTCGAAGGTGAGACCGACGACCGAGCCGCCGCGCGGCATGAGCGGCAGACAGGCCATGGTGAGCGCCTTGAGCGAGAACGCCGAGACCTGCACGGCCGTACCCACGTCCTCCCAGTCCGCCGCCAGGAAGTCGAAGGCGCCCTGCGGGCCGAAGGCGATCGAGTGCACGACGCCGTCGAGCCCGGCGTCTTCGCCGAGGTGCTCACGGACCTTGTCGGCGAGCCCGTCGAGCTGCTCCTGGTTCGTCACGTCCAGCTCGATGACGGGCGCAGGCTTGGGCAGCCGCTTGGCGATGCGCTCCACGAGGGTGAGCCGGCCGAAGCCGGTGAGGATGACCTCGGCGCCCTCGTTCTGAGCGACCTTGGCGGCCTGGAAGGCGATCGAGGACTCGGTGAGGACACCTGTGACCAGGATGCGCTTGCCTGCAAGAATTCCACTCATGGCGTTCAGTGACCCATGCCCAATCCGCCGTCGACAGGAATGACGGCTCCAGTGATGTATGCGGCCTCGTCGGAGGCGAGAAAGCGGACCGAGGCGGCGATCTCCTCGGGCTGGGCGTAACGCCCCAGCGGCACCTGCTTCACAATGCCGTCCCGCTGCTCGTCGCTGAGCTCACGGGTCATGTCGGTGTCGACGAAGCCGGGCGCGACGACATTGAAGGTGATGTTGCGGGAACCCAGCTCGCGGGCGAGCGAGCGGGCGAAGCCGACCATCCCGGCCTTCGAGGCGGCGTAGTTGGCCTGCCCCGCCGCGCCGGCCAGGCCGACCACCGAGGAGATCAGCACGACACGTCCCTTCCGGGCCCGCAGCATGCCGCGGTTGGCGCGCTTCACCACCCGGAAGACGCCGGTGAGGTTGGTGTCGAGGACGCTGGTGAAGTCCTCCTCGGACATCCGCATCAGCAACTGGTCCCGGGTGATGCCGGCGTTGGCCACCAGCACCTCGACCGGGCCGTGCTGCTCCTCGACCTCCTTGTACGCCTGCTCCACCTGCTCGGAGTCGGTGATGTCGCACTTGACCGCGAGGCACCCCAGCTCGGCGAGGGCGGCCGGCGGCTCCCCCGACCGGTAGGTGTACGCGACCTTGTCGCCGACGTCGGCGAAGGCGCGGGCGATGGCGAGGCCGATGCCCCGGTTGCCTCCGGTGACGAGAACCGAGCGGCTCAACGGATCACCCTTTCGATAGCGGACTTGGTCCCGTCGAAACTATCGGTCCGGGCAGCACCGGGGAGAACCCGCCTCCGACAGCGGCTCTCGCGGCGCTCTGTAGGCTTCCTACAGAAGCCCGGCGAAGCGGCGCATTCGGGCCCCGCGCGGGCGGCGCGAGCAGGCCGGGGCTGGGGCCGTGCGCAGGCCGGAGCCCTCTCCCGTACGAGTGAGCGGCGGTCCGGATGCGCGGCGCGGATACGGGGTGCGTCCGTGAGCGGCCCCGTAACGCGCGGCTCCGTGAGCGACCCCGTAATGCGGCCTCGTCATCCGGGCGGCGCGGCTCCGTACGGTCTGCCAGCATGAGGGACATGCTGACTCTCGGGACCGTCGTGCTGGGTGTGGCCGACGTACGGCGGGCGCTCGCCTTCTGGCGTGCGGCGCTGGGGTACGTACCGCGCGACGGGGAGCCGGCGCCGGGCGCGGACTCCGTCATCCTGGTCCCCGGCGAGGGCCCCGGCCCCGGGCTCGCCCTCGACCTCAGCGAGACCCCGGTGCAGGAACACCCCCCGCGTCCACCTCGACCTGTACGCGGCCGACGCCGCCGATCAGGCCGCCGAGGTGGAACGGCTGGTGGCTCTCGGCGCGGAGCGGGTCGACTGGGACGGCTATCCGGCGGACGCGGACTTCATCGTCCTGGCGGACACCGAGGGCAACCGCTTCTGCGTCATCGACACCAACCACGGCTGATCAGCGCGGGCCGGGCCGGCGGGCGTCGGGCCGGCGCGGGTGCCGGGCCGGCGCGGGTGCCGG
>DOWQ01000481.1 GCA_003519485.1 Streptomyces sp.
CGCGCTGCCCGTACGCCACCCCGCGCACTCCGGCCCGGACGGCGAACCGGTCAGCGGGTCGAAGGGCCAGGGCCCGCCCCGCCCCGGACCGTACGACGCGGAGGGCACCGCCCTCGGCTATGCCGAGGCACGCGAGGTGCTGCGGCGGGCCGGGATCGCGGTGCCGCCGGCGGAGACCGCACACTCGCCCGAAGAGGCCTCCGGGATCAGCCGCCGCCTGCCCGGCCGTACGGTGCTGAAGGCCGCCGGCCTCGCGCACAAGACCGAGGCGGGCGGCGTCGTGCTGGGGCTGGACACCGCGGAGCAGGTCGCCGCGGCCCACCGCGAGCTGGTGGGCCGACTCGGCTCGGACGGCGTGGTCGTCGAGCAGATGGACGACCGGCCGGGGGTGGTCGAGGTGCTCGTGGGCGTACGGCACGACGCGGTGTTCGGGTCGGTGATCCTGGTCGGCGCCGGCGGTGTGACGGCCGAACTGTGGCGGGACACCGCCGTGGAGCTGGCACCGGTGACCGAGTCGGAGGCGGGCGCGATGCTCGCCCGGCTGCGCAGCTTCCCGCTGCTGCGCGGGTGGCGCGGTGCGCCACCGGTGGACCTGGCGGCCCTCGCCCGCGCCGTCGCATCGGTGTCGCGGATCCCGCTCACCGAACCGTGGGTCACCAGTTGTGAGATCAACCCCCTGCGGGCCGGCCCGGACGGCGTACTCGCCGTCGACGCGCTGGTGGTCCCGCGTCCCGAGTGATGTCGAGGAGACACGACCATGACCGACTCCGATCCCCAGTTCTCCGGCCGGGTAGCCGTCATCACCGGCGGCGGCTCCGGCATCGGCCGCTCGATCGCCGCCCGGTACGCCGCAGGCGGGGGCACCGTGGCCGTTCTCGGCCGGCGCCCCGAACCACTGGCCGAGACCGTGGACCTGATCCGGGCGGCCGGCGGGCAGGCCGCGGCGTTCCCGGTCGACGTACGCGACTACGAGCAGGTAAGCGCCGCGACGGAGGCGGTGCGCGACCGGTTCGGCCGGATCGACTCCCTGGTCAACAACGCGGCCGGCAACTTCGTGTGCCCCGGCGAGCAACTCAGCGCGGGCGGCTGGCGCGCGGTGATCGACATCGTGCTCAACGGCAGCTTCCACTGCACCCGAGCGGTGTCGGAGACGATGCTCGCCCAGGGCTCGGGCAGCGTGCTGTCCGTGATCGCCAGCTACGCCTGGCACGGCCACCCCGGCACCGTGCACAGCGCGGCGGCCAAGGCGGGCGTACTGGCCATGACCCGCACGCTGGCCGTGGAGTGGGCCGACCGCGGGGTCCGGCTGAACTGCATCGCCCCGGGGCCGACCGAGACCGCGGGCGCAGGCGCCGCGCTGTGGGGCGACGCGGAGAGCCGGGAGCGGGTGCTGGCCAGCGTGCCGCAGCGCCGGATGGCCGGCCCCGGCGAGATCGCCGACGTCGCGGCCTTCCTGCTGGACGAACGCGCCCGCTACGTCACCGGCGAGGTGCTCACCGTCGACGGCGGGCAGTGGCTGGGAAAGCAGGTTTACGGCACACCGCTCGCCGCGATCCGGTAGGCGGCAAACAGTAGTCAGGGCGTGCGCGGCCGGGTGCGGCCGGCGCTCCCGGCCGGGTCCGGTGCGACCCGTTCATCGGCTACGTCGGCGGACATGACGGCGTCACGTTCACCACCTTCGAGGGCGCGGCGGTCGACTTCCGGAGCCGCTTCCCGTTCGACGGGACGAAAACGCCCTGCCGTCGCCCGACCACCAGCACACGCCGGCAACCGCGCACGGTACGACGGTCCCACTCCCCCGCCGCACCGTGCGCGGTGCCGTGCGGGGTGCCGTGCGNNGCGGGGTGCCGTGCGGGGTGCCGGATGCCATGTGCGGCCCGTGTGCGGTGCCGAGGGGCCCCGACAGGCGCCGGACGGTACGCCGATTGCCCATGTTGCCGGCGAACAACTGACCACCTGTCACCCCCAATCGGCTCATCAGGAGCCCGTTGAGCGCGCCTCAACACCTTCACGTGATGCGCCGTCCGACCGCCAACAGTGTGCGGCGCTAGTTGAGAAGCGCTGCGGTCTGCCCGCCCACGCGAGCGCCGGCGACAGCGGCTGTGCCACGGAGAAAGCCATGAGCGGCGAACACCGTGATGTGGCCGGTGGTGCCACCCATAAACCGGTTAGGATACCGGGGACCACCGTCATCGCGGCGTGTTCCGATGCCGGCCCGCCGCGCGGGAACGCGACAGAGCCACCCGCCCCGAGCCGCTCGCCGGCAACTCGCGCCCCGATGACACGAAGACCATGGGATGTCCCCGGCGCCAGCGACACCGGGGGCATCGGGGACCACCAACACGGGAGCGAGCCACACATGTCGGTCGACACCTCTGACACCACCCTCCAATCGCAGTACGAAGCCAAGATCACTGCCGACCTGGCACTCAACACCCAGGAGCAGGAACGTATCCGCACCGACATGGCGTCACTCCAGGCGCAGCTCGACCGCCTCGAGCGTGACCGTGTGCTGCTCCTCGACTACGGCAGGTGTTCACCGGCAGTCCGGACCGCGCCGAGCGGCAGCCGACAGCTGAGGGGGCCGCGGCGGCGGCCGAAGCTGTCGACGGCCCGTCAGCCGACGGGGCGGGCGGCGAGGCGGCGAAGGAGACCACCGAGTCGGGCGGCCGAATGCCCCGGCAGCGGAAGCCGAAGGGCTCGGCCGCGGCGCCGGACGGGAAGCGGAGCAGCGCACGCTCCGCCGGGAAGGCCGGGAAGGCGACGGCCAGGACCAAGGGCGGCAAGGCGGCTGCCAAGCAGGCCGGAAAGCCCCGGCCGCCGTCCCTCACCCAGCTGCTGAGCAGCCAGCTCGCCGCGCACGGCGAGCCGCAGTCGGCTGCCGAGGTCACCGCCGCCCTGGCGGAACAGCACCCGGAGCGCAACGCCAACGTCAACGTCGTACGCAACGCGCTCGAGGCGCTCGTGGCAAGGTCCGCGGTCCACCGCACCAAGCAGCAGAACTCGGTGTTCTACACGCACGCCGCAGCCGAGCCGTCCGCCGATGGCACCCGCACGGCGGAGGACGCTCCCACCGCCGCGTGACCGTGCGCGCGGCCACCGGCGCGGCGGCCGGCC
>DOWQ01000710.1 GCA_003519485.1 Streptomyces sp.
CGTCCGCCTCCGGCGGCCCCGCGGCCGGCGTCCCCGGCCCGGCGCAGCCCCGTACGGGAGCGGCGGGCTGCCGGCTCGGGCGGGGGAGAGAGGGAACGACGTGACGATACGGGTGCTGCTCGCCGACGACCAGGCCCTGCTCCGCAGCGCCTTCCGGATACTGGTCGACTCCGATCCCGGCATGGAGGTCGTCGGCGAGGCGTCCAACGGCGCGGACGCGACCCGGCTGGCGGTNNGGCCCGACGTCGTCCTGATGGACATCCGGATGCCCGGCACGGACGGCCTTGCCGCCACCCGCGCGATCAGCGCCGATCCGGCGCTCGCGGACGTACGGGTGCTGATGCTGACGACCTTCGAGGTGGACGAGTACGTCGTGGAGTCGCTGCGCGCCGGCGCCTCCGGCTTCCTCGGCAAGGGCGCCGAGCCGGACGAACTGCTGGCGGCGATACGGACGGTGGCGGCGGGCGAGTCGCTGCTGTCGCCGGTCGCCACGACCGCGCTCATCGCGTCCTTCCTGGCCCAGGGCCCCGCGCCCGTCCGCCGGGAGCCGCGGTCCGGCGCGGGGGGCGACGGCCCGGACACCGGCCGGCTGGCCGCGCTCACCAGCCGCGAGCGCGAGGTCCTGGCGCTCGTCGCGGCCGGGCTGTCGAACGACGAGATCGCGGGGCGGCTCACCGTCAGCCCGCTGACCGTCAAGACCCATGTGAACCGGGCGATGTCGAAGCTCGGCGCCCGGGACCGCGCCCAGCTGGTCGTGGTGGCCTACGAATCGGGGCTGGTGCAACCGCGGGTGGAGTGAGGGTGAGGGGCGCCGGCCGGCGTACTGCGGGAGCGGTACGGCCCGGCACGGGGCGACGGCGAGGAGTCTTCGCCTCGTCTCGTCGCCTCACCTCGTCGCATCCGGCCGGCACACGCCGAACGGGCCCGGCCCGCACCGAGGGGTGCGGGCCGGGCCCGTTTCGCCGTGGAGGTGATGCACCGCCGGCATCCCGCCACCGGTGCCGCCGCTGCCGACGGCAGTGCGCGAGCTGCCCAAGACCGTGTCGCGGGCTGCCTACGGCAGTGCGAGCATCCGTTCGAGCGCGAGCTTCGCGTCCTTCTCGGTCTCCGGCGTGACCTGGATCCGGTTGACGACCTTGCCGTCCGCCAGGGACTCCAGCGCCCACACCAGGTGCGGCAGGTCGATGCGGTTCATCGTCGAACAGAAGCAGACCGTCTTGTCGAGGAAGACGATCTCCTTGTCCGCGAACCGCTCGGCGAGGCGGCGGACGAGGTTGAGCTCGGTGCCGATCGCCCACTTGGAGCCGGCCGGGGCGGCCTCCAGGGCCTTGATGATGTACTCGGTGGAGCCGACATGGTCCGCGGCCTGGACGACCTCGTACTTGCACTCCGGGTGCACCAGCACATTGACCCCGGGCAGCCGCTCGCGGACGTCCTGTACGGACTCCAGCGAGAAGCGCCCGTGCACCGAGCAGTGCCCGCGCCACAGGATCACCTTCGCGGCGCGCAGCTCCTCGGTGGTGAGGCCGCCGTTCGGCCGGTGCGGGTTGTAGACGACGCAGTCGTCCAGGGACAGCCCGAGGTCGCGCACGGCGGTGTTGCGGCCCAGGTGCTGGTCGGGGAGGAACAGCACCCGCTCGCCCTGCTCGAAGGCCCACTCCAGGGCCCGCTTCGCGTTCGAGGAGGTGCAGATCGTGCCGCCGTGCCGACCGGTGAAGGCCTTGATCTCGGCGGAGGAGTTCATGTACGAGACCGGGACGGTGGACCCGGCCGCGCCGGCCTCCGTCAGCACGTCCCAGCACTCGGCGACCTGCTCGGGGGAGGCCATGTCGGCCATCGAACAGCCGGCGGCCAGGTCCGGCAGCACGACCTGCTGGGCGTCGCCGGTGAGGATGTCCGCGGACTCGGCCATGAAGTGCACACCGCAGAAGACGATGTACTCCGCCTGGGGCCGGGCGGCGGCCTCGCGGGCGAGCTTGAAGGAGTCACCGGTGACGTCGGCGAACTGGATCACCTCGTCACGCTGGTAGTGATGGCCGAGCACGAAGACCTTGTCGCCGAGCTTCGCCTTGGCCGCGCGGGCGCGCTCCACCAGATGCGGGTCGGACGGGGCAGGCAGATCGCCGGGGCATTCCACACCGCGTTCGCTGCCCGGGTCGGCCTCGCGGCCGAGCAGGAGGAGTGCGAGCGGTGTCGGGGACACGTCGAGAGGCTGGGCGGTGGTCACTGCACGCACCCTTTCTTGTTGCTACAGACACCCTTTTCGTCTGATTGACGCTATCTATCATAACCCCTTCACGTCACTTTGACGATGGTGATCGCGTCGATGTGACGCATCCCTGGGGCGGTTGTAGCTGTCTCCGCGCGGACGGGTGTGCGAGCATGAAGAGCAGAAGTGGAAGTGAACGTCGCCGCCCGGAATGAAATCCGGGCGCCGTGGGTTGGAGCCGACGGCAAGCGATCCGTACAACCCGGGAGAGAAGCAGATGTCCGTTCAGGACGAGAAGACCACGGCGAGTGACGGCATCCTCCTGTCCGAAGCCGCTGCCGGCAAGGTCAGGGCGCTGCTGGAGCAGGAGGGTCGGGACGATCTCGCGCTGCGCGTCGCGGTCCAGCCCGGCGGCTGTTCCGGCCTGCGCTACCAGCTCTTCTTCGACGAGCGTTCGCTCGACGGCGATGTCGTGAAGGACTTCGACGGCGTCAAGGTCATCACCGACCGGATGAGCGCCCCGTACCTCGGTGGCGCCTCCATCGACTTCGTCGACACCATCGAGAAGCAGGGCTTCACGATCGACAACCCGAACGCCAGCGGCTCCTGCGCCTGCGGCGACTCCTTCAGCTAGGCACTGCGAGCCGGGCACTGCCCCGGCCCGCGACACATGCGGGAGGCGGCGGACCTGAGCGGTCCGCCGCCTCCCGCATGCCGTTTCCCGTCACTTCTTCCGGGGCACGTCCTCGCCGCCCGCCGCGTCCGCGACCTCGCGGTCGCCGAGCGGCTTGTCGAGCGTCACCTTCTTCTCGAACAGCTTGGCGATCTTGATGCAGGCCCGGTCCGAGTCCTTCTCGACACCGGTCACCTCCGCCGTCACCTTGTCGCCCGCGCTCTCGGCGGAGGCCGAGTAGTCGGTGCAGACCCCGCCCCAGAAGCGCAGTGTCAGCGTCCGGCCGTCCACGCTGTACGACTCGATGTCCACCGGGCTGCCGCTGCCCCCGGGCTCGGACGGCTTCTTCTCGCCGGTGCCCGGCTCGTCCGGTTCGGCGATGTACTCGGGCGCCACCGCCGGGTGGGTGACGGTGTAGGTGTTCTCCGGGCCGGTCGCGCCCGGCATCTCCACCTCGAACAGCCACGACGGCACCATCGCCGGCTTGCCGGCCACGAACTGCACAGCCTGCCCGAAGACCGCGTCGCGCACCTTGGCGGGCTCTGCGGGCGTCCCGGCCGCGGACTCGCACGGCTCCGAGGCGGTGGAGAGGTCGCCGTCCTTCGGCTCGGCGGCCGTGGAGATGTCGCCGCCCTGCGATTCGGGGGTCGTGGAGCCGCCGGGGTCCCCGTGCGGCACGGGCGAGGCGCAGCCGCCGATGCCGACCTCGCCGCCGCCACCGGAGTCGTTCAGCCGCTTCAGGGTCTGCTCGGCGTTCAGCACCGGATACTCGGCGCCCTTCGTCAGCTCGGCCAGCCGCCCGCTGCCGCCGACGAGCTCGCCGTCCGCGCCGACCTGCAGGCCGGTCTGCCAGCCGTAGCTCGGCAGCCCGTCCAGCACCGGCTCGGCGTTCACCTGCCGTACGGCGCCCATGGTCTCGTCCGCGTTCAGCTTCGCGTCGCCCAGGCCGATGGCCTCGAGCACCGGCTCGGCCGCGCGCTTCGCCTCGGCCTCCGGCACCGCCTTGTCCGCGCCGCCGTCGGAGGGGCCGCCGCCGGGCTCCGGGCAGCGGGCGGATGGCACGCCCTCGCCCTTGTCGCCCTTGGGACCGCTCGTGGACGGCTCCTCGCAGCCCGCGCCGCCGCCCTTGCCGTAGCGGTTGTACGTCCAGGTGCCCGGGGCCTTCTTCGCGACGTCCAGGGTCGGGCCGGACGCGTCCCGGGTGAGGCCGAACTTCCAGGTGCCGTCGACCAGTCGCGGGGCGCCGGGCACGTCCAGTGCCTTCGCCAGCCGCTCGGCGAGCTGCCGGTCGACCTCGCCGCGCGCATGGTGGACCGGGGCCTTCTCCGGGCCGTCCGGCAGCTCGCCGGTGGCGACGTAGGAAACCCCGGACGGGTCCGGCTCACCCGGCGCGATGCCCGGCCGCTTCGACTGCCCGTAGCCGTCGAGCTGCAGCGGCGGCGGGTCGCCCTCCGCCGCGGGCGCGCCGCCGCCGTTCCCGCCGTTCGAGGCGGTCGA
>DOWQ01000711.1 GCA_003519485.1 Streptomyces sp.
GCCCGGGCGCGGTCAGCCGCGGTCCGGCTCGGTCAGCGGCTGCCCGGCTCGGTCAGGTGCGCGAGACGTTCCGCTCGTAGACCAGCCGCAGCCCGATCAGCGTCAGCCACGGCTCGTGCTCGTCGATCACCGCGGACTCGCCGAGGACCATCGGGGCCAGCCCGCCGGTGGCGATCACGGTGACCTCCTCCGGGTCGTCCGCGGACAGTTCGGCCGCCATCCGGTTCACGACGCCGTCGACCTGGCCGGCGAATCCGTAGAGGATGCCGGACTGCATGGCCTCGACGGTGTTCTTGCCGATGACGCTGCGCGGCCGGGCCAGCTCGATCTTGCGGAGCTGCGCGCCGCGCACGCCCAGCGCGTCCACCGAGATCTCGATGCCGGGAGCGATCACACCGCCGACGTACTCACCGCGCGCCGAGACCGCGTCGAAGGTCGTGGCGGTGCCGAAGTCGACGACGACGCAGGGACCGCCGTAGAGCTCTATGGCCGCCAGGGCGTTGATGATGCGGTCGGCGCCGACCTCCTTGGGGTTGTCCATGAGGATCGGCACCCCGGTCTTGATGCCCGGCTCGACGAGCACCGCCGGCACGTCGCCGTAGTAGCGGCGGGTGACCTCGCGCAGCTCGTGCAGGACCGAAGGGACGGTGGAGCAGATGGCGATGCCCTCGATGCCGTCACCGAGCTCCTCGCCCAGCAGCGGGTGCATCCCCATCAGGCCCTGGAGCAGCACGGCGAGCTCGTCGGCGGTCCGGCGGGCGTCGGTGGAGATGCGCCAGTGCTCGACGATCTCCTCGCCGTCGAACAGGCCCAGGACGGTGTGGGTGTTTCCGACGTCGATGGTGAGCAGCATCGGCCTCACGCCTCCGGCTGGTCGGGCGTCTCGTCGCGCAGGTCGAGACCGATGTCGAGAATCGGCGAGGAGTGCGTGAGCGCCCCGACCGCGAGGTAGTCGACACCGGCGGTGGCGTACGCGCGGGCGTTGCCCAGCGTGAGCCGGCCGGAGGACTCCAGCCGGGCGCGGCCCGCGACGAGCGCGACGGCCTCCCGGGTCTCCTCCGGGGTGAAGTTGTCCAGCAGGATGAGCTCCGCGCCCTCGGCGAGCACCGGCTCGATCTGGTCCAGCCGGTCCACCTCGACCTCGATGGACACGTCCGGGAACTCGCTCCGTACGGCCTTGAAGGCCGCCGCGACGCCGCCCGCGGCCACCACGTGATTGTCCTTGATGAGCGCCGCGTCCGACAGGGACATCCGGTGGTTGACGCCGCCGCCGCAGCGCACCGCGTACTTCTCCAGGGCGCGCAGGCCCGCGGTCGTCTTGCGGGTGTCGCGCACCTCGGCACCGGTGCCGTCGAGTGCGTCGGCCCACGCGCGCGTGGCCGTCGCGATGCCGGACAGCCGGCACAGCAGGTTGAGCGTGCTGCGCTCGCCGGTCAGCAGGTCCCGGGTGCGGGTGCGCACGGTCAGCAGCCGCTGTCCGGCCTCGACCCGGTCGCCGTCCTCCACGTGCCGCTCGACCTCGAACTCGTCGGTGCAGACCACCGAGAGGACGGCCTCGGCGATGTGCAGGCCCGCGACGGTGCCGGCCTCGCGGGCGGTGAAGTCACCGGTGGCGACGGCGTCCTCGGGGATCGTCGCGACGCTCGTCACGTCCACGCCCTGGTCGAGGTCCTCCTCGATGGCGAGGTGGGCGATGTCCTCGACCTGTACGGGGTCGAGGCCGGCGTCGGCGAGCAGGTCGGCGAGGTCGGGGTCGAGCCCGCACGCCAGGGGGTCGAGGTCGTAGCCCTCGCCGCCGTCACCGCAGCCGCAGCCGTCGCCGCACCCGCCGCCGTCCGCTCCGGCGGAGGCGCCGCCGATCTGGAGCAGCGGAAGGTCCACAGGCTGTGGACGGTCAGGGGTGTTCACGAATTGTCCCTTCGGGGTGGTTCAGGTGAGACGGCTTCGGGTGCCGTGCCGCCGGCGGGGCCGGCGGCGGCCCCGGGAAGTCCTGTGCGCTCGGCCCGTCCGGCGCTCGCGCCGGGGCGTACTGGGCGTACTGGGCGTACGGGCGGGAAGTCTGCCGTGTCCGTGGGGGTGATCACCAGTTCGGCGCCCGGCAGGAGCCTGGCGACCAGGTGGTGACGCCGGCAGGCATCGTCCCGGTCGGGGTGGTCCTCGCGCCAGTGGCAGCCCCTGGTCTCCTCGCGCTCGCGGGCGGCCGCGATCAGGACGCGCGAGACGAGCAGCAGGTTCGTGGTCTCCCAGGTCTCCACGCACGGCTCGGCGGTCTTGCCGTCCTGCCGCAGCTCGGCCACGGCCGAGTCGGACAGCTGTTCAAGGGCGTGCGCGGCCTCGCCGAGGCTCGCGGCGCTCCGCAGGACACCCGCGCCGGTGGTCATGATCCGCTGGATCGCGTACCGGGCCTCGGGCGCGAGCAGCGGGCCGGCGGGTTCGGAGGTGAGTGCGGGAGCGAGGGTGGGGGCTTGCACTGCGTCCGTACCGGCCGTGCTGTCAGCGCGGGGGGTGGTGTCCGCCCCAACGGTGCTGTCCGTACTGTCCGCGGCCCCGACGATGTCCGCGGCGATGCGTTCGGCGAAGACGAGGCCCTCCAGGAGCGAATTGGAGGCCAGCCGGTTGGCGCCGTGCACGCCGGTGCACGCAACCTCGCCGCACGCGTGCAGGCCGGGGACGGTCGTACGGCCGCGCAGGTCCGTCCGTACCCCGCCGCTGGCGTAGTGCGCGGCGGGCGCGACCGGGATCAGCCCGGTCACCGGGTCGATGCCGTGCGAGCGGCAGGCGGCCAGGATGGTCGGGAAGCGGGTCGCCCACATCTCGGCGCCGAAGTGGCGGCCGTCGAGGTACATGTGTTCGACGCCCTGCTCCTGCATCCGGCGCATGATGCCCTTGGCGACGATGTCGCGCGGCGCCAGCTCGGCCAGCTCGTGCTGCCCCAGCATGAAGCGCACGCCGTCCGCGTCCACGAGATGCGCGCCCTCGCCGCGTACCGCCTCGGAGACCAGTGGCTGCTGTCCCTCCGCGCCGGCGCCCAGGAACAGGACGGTCGGGTGGAACTGGACGAACTCCAGGTCGGACACCTCCGCTCCCGCGCGCAGGGCGAGCGCCACGCCGTCGCCGGTCGAGACGGCCGGGTTCGTGGTCGCGGAGAAGATCTGGCCCATCCCGCCGGTCGCCAGCACCACCGCGCGGGCGCGCACGGCGCCCACGCCGTCGCGCCGGCCCTCGCCCATCACATGCAGCGTCACCCCGGCCGTCCGGCCCTCGGCGTCCTCGATGAGGTCCAGCACGAGGGCGTTCTCGACCGTCTCGATCCCGGCCACCCGTACGGCCTCCACCAGCGCCCGGGATATCTCGGCGCCGGTGGCGTCACCGCCCGCGTGGGCGATGCGGCGCCGGTGGTGGCCGCCTTCCCGGGTCAGCAGGATCTCGCCGGTGCCGTCGTCGGTGTCGAAGTGCGCGCCGGTGCCGATCAGCCGGCGTACGGCGTCGGGGCCCTCGGTGACCAGGGTGCGTACGGCCGTCTCGTCGCAGAGCCCGGCGCCCGCGACCAGGGTGTCGTCGAGGTGCTGGGCGGGGGTGTCGCCCTCGCCGAGCGCGGCGGCTATGCCGCCCTGCGCCCAGCGGGTCGAGCCGGCGTC
>DOWQ01000128.1:0-214 GCA_003519485.1 Streptomyces sp.
GTGAGGTCCTCGACCTCCTCCTCCGGTTCGCGGCCCGGAGTGGTGAGGTTGAACTTGGTGATCGCGAAGCGGAAGACCCCGTAGTAGACCGCTCCGAAGACCAGGCCGATCGGGATGATCAGCCAGGGTTCGGTGGCCAGGTGCCAGTTCAGCAGGTAGTCGATGCCGCCCGCGGAGAAGGTGAAGCCGTGGTGCACGCCCAGCGCCCAGGTGA